>JAJAYU010000069.1 GCA_026786125.1 Chamaesiphon sp. | reverse complement strand
TTGTGGAAGGAATTAATAATAAGCTCAAGTTAATTAAACGCTCTGGCTATGGATTCACTAATTTTAAGAATTTTAGAACTAGATGCTTGCTCAATTGGCATTTCAATAGTTAATATTGCATACTAAGTACTGAAGAGCCATTAATGTTGGTAGATCAAAATCAAAATGCATGTTAATCTAAATTCTCACTCATAGCTCTATTTTTACGATCTTGGCGTTTACTTAGTATTGCCGCTAACGAATCACTCTAAAATCTCAAATTTGTCCGACAGGCGATAATATAGTTACTTCAGAGCAATTGATGATTAAAGCACGGCATACAAGCATAGAAGCTAATTTGTTGAAGTGAAGATGATTTAAAAGGTGTAGAGGTGCATTCAAGACTCGGCTCTAATATTATACGAGAAGCCCTGAAGATGCTCAATAGTGACGAAGATCTTTACGACAATCTGACGATAGGATGGTATCTATAGTCAAGGAACGGATCGGCAAAATTCATGAATCAGACGATCGAGCTACAAGTTAATGGCGAGGCTCATACATGCTCTGCGCCAACAACTCTACCCCAATTATTAGTCCAGATGGGGCTAAATCCTCGGCTGTTGGCGGTAGAATATAATGGAGAAATTTTGCACCGTCAGTTTTGGGATCAGACTGAAATTAAAGCTAACGATCGATTAGAAATTGTCACGATCGTTGGTGGGGGTTAGAGTTAGGAGATAATTAATCTTAAGTCATGAATATCAACACCGATCAAAACGTCCTGGGAACTGAACTTCAAACTTGCTGTACCTCACCCATGACTGGATTCTTTCGCACGGGAGTTTGTGTTACTGGCACACAAGATCTGGGTACTCATGTTGTTTGCGCTCAAATCACCGCTGAATTTTTGGCATTTACCAAATCCAATGGCAACGATTTGGGGACTCCGGTTCCGGCTTATAATTTTCCTGGCTTGAATCCAGGCGATAAATGGTGTCTGTGCGCCTCGCGCTGGCAGGAAGCTCTCGAAGCTGGGGTGGCACCACCTGTAGACCTAGCCGCAACCCATGCTGCTGCACTCAAATTTGTCTCCTTATCAGATCTCCAACAACACGCTATTTCCCTATGACTGGTGATGTTCCCGTTGAAGTTGCCCTGGCTATTCTCACCTATGAAGATAAATTCTTGATGCAGTTGCGAGACAACATCCCGACTATTCTCTATCCAGGCGTATGGGGATTATTTGGTGGACATCTGGAGGCAGACGAAACTCCAGATGTTGCCGTCGAGCGAGAAGTATTGGAGGAAATCGGTTATCAGATTACCAATCCTCAAAAGTTTGGCTGCTACAATGACGATCGAGCCATTAGGCATATTTTTTACGCAACCCTGACTGTCGAAGTTGATAAATTAGTTTTGGCAGAAGGTTGGGATTTGGGATTGATTACCCGTGACCAAATTGTGGCGGGATCTGCCTATTCAGCGATTGCCGGAGAGGAGCGTCCCTTCGGTGAAATCCATCAACAGTTGATGCTCGACTTTGTGGAATGGTGGGGATAATCTTCAAAATAAATAGCCCGTTCCCAAATTTGGAACCGGGCTGATTTAGATCTGCTTTGAATTGACGATATATCAGTTAGATTTCTAGCGACGTGAAAAAGACATCACAATTTCTAAGACATACCAAAATAACAAAGCTACAGAGGCAAACAGTCTCAGTGAAGCTGCTACATACTGATCTTTTGTAAAGTCATTCATGACTTTAGATGTGTCGTACAGAATTGCAGCCATAGCAAATCCCACCATCAACAGCGAGAAAAATAAGCCAAGTTTAAATCCAAAAATAGCACTACAAATAATCAATCCTATAGCTACAAAACCACCAATTTTGAGTGCGCCACCCAAAAACGTAAAATCTTTGCCAGTAGTAAATGCGACCACGGTTAAACCGACAAACATTAACGATGTCAGAATTCCAGCCGTCGGAATCACCGTCGGGTCGGACATACTGCTAGCAATATAAATTAACGGCGCAAATAGAAGTGCCTCCGCCACAATATAAATCGCCAGCCCCGTATATTGAAGTGGGACTGAATCTGCTCTAGCAGCCAATCCCCGTGAAAACCAACCCAACAGGGAAAATCCAGCTAGCACAGCAAGCCAAGTCAAACCACCAGTCATCGCGCGCGCAAATTGTTCGGCAATACCTGACTGAATTAATAGGGTTTCGATCGCAATAAATACCGCGACAGCACCAGCCAAGTGCAGATAAGTCTTTCTGATAAATTCAGCTCTAGCTTGGGGCTGTTCCTGGGCGACAACGTACATAAATTAAACCTCTAATAATGATCGATTTTGTGGGATCTTCACTCTGACTTTAGAATATCTTGACGACTAGTTACTCCCTTCCCAGTGAAAAATTAGACATCTAGTGTAGAGGTGAATGGTGAATCAATACTGTCTATTTCTTGGGTGGGAAGGGAGTATGTGACAGTTCGATAAAAGTTACAAAGATTTTGGCTAATCTGACGTAACTCGATCTTAGCTAATTTCGATTTGATCGACCATGCTTTGCATTACATATTTACACAGGTAATCCTCGCCCAAACTTGGGAAAAAGCTGAGAAAAATCGGTAAGCAATATAAACGTTGTTGTTTGTGGTAGAATGGCTGCGCCATAATAACCCGTTTGTAAAGTCTATGTCCGTTGCTACGGTCTTGCCAGCATTATTAGTCTTAGCAGATGGCACAGCCTACCCTGGCTGGTCATTTGGAGCTATGGGTACGACCATTGGAGAAGTTGTATTCAATACCGGAATGACTGGCTATCAGGAAGTCCTCACCGATCCTAGCTATAGCGGTCAAATTGTCGTGTTCACCTACCCCGAATTGGGCAATACAGGTGTCAATCCTGACGATGATGAGTCTGCATTTCCCCATGTGCGGGGAGCAGTCGCCCGCAATGTCTGCTATCGTCCAAGTAACTGGCGATCGACAGCATCCCTCCCCAAATATCTCGAACATCACGATGTGCCTGGGATTCACGGGATAGATACTCGCGCCCTGACCCGCAAATTACGATCGGCTGGAGCCATGAATGGAGCAATTTCCACCGAAATTCTCGATCCGGCTGAATTACTCAATCTCGTCCGTTCTGCACCTAGCATGACTGGATTAAACCTGGTTAATAATGTGACTACTTCAGAGATATATGAGTGGTCTCAACCGAGCGAAGCGATGTGGGAATTCAAGCCTGAATCAGTGGATAATAGTACCAAACAATTAACGGTTGTCGCCTTAGATTTTGGCGTTAAGCGCAATATTCTCAAGCGTTTGGCTAGTTATGGCTGTAAGGTCATTGTCGTCCCCGCTGATACATCAGCCGCCGATATCCTCAAGCACAATCCTGACGGCATCTTCCTCTCTAACGGCCCTGGGGACCCTGCTGCCGTTATCGCCGGAATTGCCACCACCAGAGAGTTGTTAGCTGCTGACAAGCCAATTTTCGGCATCTGTATGGGACATCAAATCCTCGGTCTATCCTTAGGTGCTGAGACTTTCAAACTCAAGTTTGGGCATCGGGGCTTAAATCAACCAGCAGGTTTAACCCAGACAGTAGAAATCACCAGCCAGAATCATGGATTTGCGATCGATGCTGAGTCTCTAGGCGCAGAGATTGAAATCACCCATCTCAATTTAAACGATCGCACGATTGCCGGATTGCAGCACAAAACCCTGCCCTGCTTCTCGGTTCAATACCATCCTGAAGCTAGTCCTGGCCCTCATGATGCCGATTATCTGTTTGGAAAGTTTGTCAAGCAAATGCGAGATCGTAATTTAGTGGATGGTGAATAACTTTCATTGAGAGTAATGTAAGTATGAATAGTTTTCAGGGTGTTAGTGTTAGGGCTGGCACTAATCAACGGCTAAGATCCAATGCTTAGATAATAAAACTAACCACCATCCACCATCCACCATCCACAAAAACATTTATTTAACTAAAAATTTCATGGCTGAAACACTAAGCTTAACAGTGAGTCTCCGAGGCACACGCGAAGTCAGAGATAACTATCAATTGTTCCGAATGACTGGACAACTAGACGCATTCTCCGAACCAACCTTTAGGAAGGTAATGGAAAAATGTGTTGAAGAAGGGCCAGGAAATCTGATTTTAGATCTATCCAAAATTGATTTCGTCGATAGCTCCGGCATCGGTACCTTGGTGCAACTCGTTAAAAAGGCTCAAAGCGTTGAAGGAACCGTCCAAATCGTCACCAATCCACGGGTTACACAAACCGTGAAACTGGTGAGATTAGAGCAATTTTTATCACTTCAACCGTCCGTTGATGAAGCATTGGCACGGATCGAGGCAGCCTAATGAAGTCAATTGGGAGTCGGGAGTTGGGAGTTAAAGGTGCGGTCTTGAGATTTCCCCTGTCTTGTCTTGACGCACACAACCTGGAGGTTTCCTCCAGGTCATGCGTCGCTGTCTCACCCTTTTTAACGGGGAACCCGTCCACTCGCGTAGCGTCTCCGTCAGGAGAAGGTGAGCCGCAAGACTGCACCTTTTCAAGATAGCGAAAAGTGCGGTCTTGGGGTTTCCCCAAGTAGAGCACCTTTTCAAGACAGTTCAGAGCTAAGAATATGCCTAACAATGCTTTGAAAGAGCAAGAATTATTCACTCCCAACTCTCAACTCCCAACTCCCAACTTAATAAATGTAAGGATTTGTCCCAGTTTCGCGAAACCTTGATAAAATTAGAACACACAAGTCAAAAATTTTTAGTACTATTTAGATATTGCTGTGGGTGAAACAGAGCTACCACAAAGCTGGCAACAGCTTAATATTCTAGCTGTCCACCCTAACCAAGTGCCGCAAATACCGCCAGCAGCCCTAGCCTATCTAGGCGATGCTGTGTATGAACTATATGTTCGGACAAAATTTTTGATTCCGCCCAAGCGTTCTCATGCTTATCATCAGCAAGTTGTCGCCCAAGTAAGAGCCGAAGCGCAGTCTGGCCATCTACAACTACTCTCAACCCATCTGACATCCGCAGAAATGGATGTAGTGCGGCGAGGTCGAAACGCAACGAATGGTCGTCCGCGTCGCCTCGATCCCGAAGTTTATCAGCAGGCTACGAGTTTTGAGACTTTAATCGGTTATCTTTACATTACCAATCCCCAACGGCTTTCGGAGCTACTCGCCATACTCCATATCGATTCCACTCCAGCCCCATAACTTTAGTTAATATATATGGTATTCAAACCTCGTCGCTCCGATGGCGGTAAACCTTCACCCCGTCCGCGTGATGGTGCAGCCAGTGGGGATCGCGATTTTCGCCCCAGCCGTAGCTCCGATAGTAGACCGAGTAGTTCGGACAGGTATCGCCCCAATGGTGATGCACCCCGTCGCAGTGAAGGCTCGGATTCAGGTTCAAGCTATCGGGGTAAACCCGATGACAAATTCGGAGATCGTCGTCCGCGTAAAACTGACGGCGCGAATAATTTTGATCGGGATCGGGATTATCGTCCGCGTACACCAGAAGTTGGATCTAGTTACCGCCCCCGCCCCCAGGGCGGATCTAGCTTTGATCGACCAAAACCAGGTGGCAAATTTGGTGGCAACGATAAACCCCGTGAGGAGCACAAAGATTGGGGTGTACCTCGTCCTAGCAGTCCAAGAGATTTTGCACCCCGTACAGACAGTTATAAGCCCCGTCGAGATGATGCTGCGGGAGATCGGCGCGGTGGTAGCAGTAGTTTTGGTGGTCGGGACGATCGCAGTCGTGATGACCGAGGACGTGGCGACAGACCTAGCTATAATCGGGACGATCGCTCATCCTCTTTTAGTGACAGACCTAGCTATAACCGAGACGACAGATCCTCGTCCGGTGGAGATCGCAGCTTCTCAGATAGTCGTAGCTCCGGCAAGCCCAAAGAGTGGCAAGATCGCTCCGGTGGTGGTCGCAACAATCGCGGCGGCTGGCAAGATCCCCCCGCACCAGAAATCACCGAAGAAGAAGTCACCGATTACCTATTTGGTAAGCATTCGGTCTTCACTGCGATCGAAAAAGAACGCCAAATCAACAAAATCTGGGTACTTTCCAAACTTCGCCATCACCCAGCCTTCTTCACCCTAATCGACCAAGCCAAATCCAATGGCACCGTCGTTGATGAAGTAGATGCCCAACGATTGAGCTATCTTTCTAATGGTGGTAATCATCAAGGGATCGTCGCCCAAGTCGCACCGCACGACTACCTCGAAATTGAAGAGCTAATTACGCGGGCATTAGCCGCTACCGATGGCCCAATTATCGTCGTCGCCGATGGTATCACCGATCCCCAAAATCTGGGATCGATCGTCCGTACTGCCGAAGCATTGGGCGCACAAGGTGTGGTTATTCCTCAGCGTCGCGCTGTCGGGATCACTTCCACTGTGCTAAAAGTAGCTGCTGGAGCACTAGAACATCTGCCTGTTGCTCGTGTCGTCAACCTCAGCCGTGCCCTGACTCAGCTCAAAGAAGCAGGTTTCTGGATCTACGGCACGATGGCTGAAGCCGAACAAGCAATCCATACCGTTGATTTTACCGATCGACGACCTGTGGTGCTAGCGATCGGCTCTGAAGGCGATGGATTGAGCTTGCTAACTCAAAAAGGTTGCGATCACTTGGTTTCGATTCCGCTCAAAGGAAAAACCCCAAGTTTAAATGTCGCCAACGCCGCTGCCATGTGCTTGTATGAGATATCTCGTCAGAGATCATCAAATACTTTACGACTATCTGAGCGTTAAGCAGGTATTTTGGGCTTACTGAGTATCTAGGGGCTAGATACTTCTCTAAGACAATTCTCCAAGTCTCTCAACTTATCAACCTCTTTTGAATCAGCGGAATCGAAACCAATGAATATTCAAGATCTTTGGAGCAGTGCGCTTCACCTCGTCGGACAAGCTTGGTGGGTCGAAATTACCACCGAACGACCTCACTGTATTTATTACTTTGGGCCGTTCATCAGCGCAGTCGAAGCTGATGCAGCTAAAATTGGCTATGTAGAAGACTTGGAGAGCGAATCAGCTCAAGGTATTCAGGTCGCGATCAAACGCTGTAAACCAGTCCAAATGACGATCGATTACGAAGATAACGGTCAGGATGTGTATAATTCTGCCAAATCTTCGATGAGCGGTCAATTCGGCTAATTGTGTTCGATCTCGAAATTAAAGGTAGGGGCAATTTATGAACTGCCCCTACCTTTAATTTTTAGAGCTGACGATCAAGTAGTTTATGTATGGACTTGTATTTTTGATTTGTTGGCGATCTTCACATGTTACAATAGAAACTAGACAGCCAATAAGATTGCCGACTATGGTGCGGATTTTAGATATCCGCCTGGTGCGCCAGCCATTGGTCTGAGCGTGTACCGTCGCCTGATTATTTGTCTACTGTATGATTAGCTTAGTTGGATAAAGCACCCGAAATTCATCGGGATAGCCTGGGTTCGACTCCCAGATCGTACTCCCAAAAGTTAGCTCATTTGGATAGAGCAGTCAACTTATCATTGACGTGTAACAGGTTCAAATCCTGTACTTTAAACCCAGCCAAAGGTTCGAAATTTAGGCACTTCACTAAGGATGAAGCGGCGCAAGCCACCAACAATACAGGGAGCAATCCCTTGGTACGGGAGCGATCCCAAGATGGTTCGAGTCCATTATTTTCAAACTCTGGAAAGTTGGCGTTGGGCGATATCGCCGCAGATTTTGGACTAGTGCGATCGACTGAAGTTTTAATTTGAGTATATTCCTTCGATTGAACGATATATTTGCTGGTTGAAGAGATCGATTTATCATGGGATGCTTCTATCTCTCTAACTCGCTTGATCCAGTTAAAACTAAACCGATCATCCGTCATAAAAGCTGTCAACAACGCCAATGATTACAGAGCTAAATTAGCGCGTAATTTACCATCATGTCGGTTCGGTAGCGATCGACAGAATCTACCAAATTAAATGTTTAAGACTTTCTACATCAAGCCCAATGAACGGGGCATTTTATACAATCGGAGTGATTTTAAAGCAATTTTAGAGCCAGGGATTCACCGCTATTTCGGTTGGAATTGGCGTGTTACTGCCTACGATCTCAATCAGCCCGAAGTTCAGATTGAGTATTTAGAACTACTATTACAAACCGATCGAGCAAAATTAGAACAGCATCTAACGATCGTCAAAACTGAATTTGACAGAGTAGCACTCCTACAAATTGGTCAGACCTGGATTACCGTTGAGCCAAATCAATTGCGGACTTTTTGGAAAGGGTTTGTCCCCGTTAAAGTCGATTATTTCAACCTATCTGAAAATATCGAATTACCAACAGCTTTAGTCGAGAAGACGCGCGGGATTACCCTGAGTGGGGTGAAAAAATTTCAGGTAGCTGAATCAGAAATTGGCTTGATGTATATTCAGCATAATTTCGTGCGTCCACTCGGTACAGGTGAATATGGGTTTTGGGCATCATCAAAAGACCTCCAATTCAAAACTCTCAACCGACTGGATCTTAACCCAGCCTTTCCCGATCAAGATGTATTGATCGATCGACACCCCGAATTTATTGCCCAATATTGTACCGTCGCTGAAACATTAGCTCAACAAGTCGCCATCGTCCGTGAACGCCAACAACCAATCGCCATTTTGCCACCCCACAGCCGTAAGTTATTTTGGCAAGGCGTGACGGTAGAAATTATTGATATTAGTAATAATCCAAAATTATCAACTAAATTAGTTGCGGAATTAGTATCAGGTTCATCTGCGATTAAATATATGAGCGGTGAGTCCCTCCACACCCTCGAAGTGCCTGTCCAGCATCTAGGGTTCCTGTATATTGATCGCGTATTTCAGAGCCAGTTAGAGCCAGGTATCCATGCCTGGTGGACATTTAATCGATCGTTCGGATCGATCGCAATGGATCTCCGACTTCAGGCAATGGAAGTATCGGGACAGGATATTCTGACCAAAGATAAAGTCCCTGTCCGGTTGAATCTCACGGCGGGATACCGGATTAGCGATCCGTTACAGGCAATGAATAATTTGGTAGATATTAGCGGATTTCTGTACAAAGAACTTCAGTTTGCCCTGCGAGGTGCAGTTGGAGATCGGACGTTGGATGGACTGCTAGAAGATAAAGGTGGGATCGATCGAGATATCGCGGAGTATATTCGCACCAAGACAACTAATTACGGCTTAACCGTCGAATCAGTCGGCGTGAAGGACATCATCTTACCTGGGGAAATCAAAACCATCCTCACTAAAGTCGTCGAAGCCGAGAAAGCCGCCCAAGCCAACGTTGTCCGCCGCCGCGAGGAAACAGCCGCCACCCGCAGTATGCTCAATACCGCCAAGGTAATGGAAGAAAATCCGGTCGCCCTACGACTAAAAGAGTTGGAAATATTAGAGAGAATTGCCGAAAAGATCGATCGAATTCAAGTCAATGGTGGTTTGGATAATATTTTGACCGATCTGATCAATATCAAGAAATAAGCTCGATCAATTAC
>JAJAYU010000068.1 GCA_026786125.1 Chamaesiphon sp. | reverse complement strand
GCTCTGAAGATGCCGGGTTTTGTCCGGTAATCAGCAGTCCGTCATGAACAACATAGGGTTGCCAGTCAGCCGCTTTGGTATAATTTCCGCCGTTGTTGCGGAGCATATCCTCGACTAAAAACGGGACGATTTCCGTCAGTCCGGCTGCTTGTTCCTCGGTATTGGTAAAACCCGTGACTGCCTTGCCTTGGACGATTGGGGTACCGTTGGCTGCCTTCACATGGTGGAGTACGCCTGGAGCATGGCAGACTAGGGCGACTGGTTTACCTGCGGCTAGGGTGGATTCAATCAGATCGATCGAGACTGCATCTTCGGCCAAGTCCCACAGGGGACCGTGACCGCCGGAATAAAATACAGCGTCGAAATCTCCCGCTGAAATCTCGCTTAATTTGACCGTACTTGCAAGTGCGGCTTGGGCTGTTGGATCTGCTTTGAAACGCTGCGTGTCTTTTGTTTGGGAGTCTGGGACATCGCTTTTGGGGTCGAGTGGTGGCTGACCTCCGTTGGGTGAAGCAAGGGTGATTGTGGCACCTGCATCTTGGAATACATAATAGGGGGCGGCGAATTCTTCCAGCCAGAAGCCAGTTTTTTTACCTGTATTACCGAGCTGATCGTGGGATGTAAGAACGATGAGTATGTTCATGAGCAATATTTCTAACGAGTAGCCTCTAATAATTTACCTAAAATTACTTGTGCGGCTTTTTGACCTGGTGGTAATGTTTGCACAACAGTATCTAATTCCGAGGCGGGCTTTTCGGTAGCTTGAGAGCTAGCAATTAGGGCTTTAATATAGCTATTGTAAGAATTTACAGCACCCGTGAGGAGGGTTGGATCGATCGAGCCATCCCCACTTCTGATTCCTTGCATTGATCGAGCTAATTGTTGGGCTGACTCACCGCCGCCCAAAGCAGTAACTAAACTATCGCGGGCGGGGAGATTAGCATCTACCGGAGAATTGATCACGGCAAAAGCAGTTTCCGCCGCCGCTGGATCGACATTAACGGGATTACCGCCAACAGTTTGGCTACCACTAATACTTGCGGCTGTGAGAGTCGCACCCAGAGCATTAACTTTGGCTTGGGAGCCATTGGCAAAGACGGGACGAGTGGAGGTATTGGGGGTGGCTCCGCTGCCGATCACACCATTGACTGGATCGACACCATAGGGAGGATTGCCGATAATATCTACAAATTTTTGGGCTTGAGCGGGATGACTGGTTAAGATCACCATCGCTAAAGTTGAGGCAGTTAGAGAAAGGTTTTTGATGTTCATCGGACAATTGGATTTAAAGTTAACAGATTTGGATCTAAGAGCAGGTTAGAAGTGAAAACCGATACCACCACCGATCGCAAACCGGCTTTTTGGCCCAGTATTCTGGTCCCCTGCAAAATCTAGTAGGGCAGGAGTTACTTGCAAACCGACACTGTCGCCGAGCTTAACTGTTAGTGGTAAGCCGACGCTAAAATTGCGACCATTATAGTCAGCGGCGATAGCAATGTTTTCAGAGAAGCGGAAGCCCAAACCACCAAAAATATTAGCAGTATTGTTATCTGCTGTCAGATCGCCAAAGTTGCGGAAACGACCATTTCCAACCCCAACTGATGCAGTGAAGTTGCTCGTTTCGCCAACTGGTAAAATGCCAGTTAACACGCCATAATAAGTATCTTTCGGGTCATTGGCAGCAGTGTAGCCATTGCGAATTGCATTTTCCCAACCAGCCGCGATCGCGACATTTTCACCCAAGAGTTTATGGAGCTTGAAGTTCACGCCACCTCGATCGGCCACAGTAGTCCCAGCAGCGGTATAGGAGGCCTCTAGACCAACGAAGTCCCGCGCATTCCCTAACCCAATACCCGCTCCATAAACGGTGCTATTACCTTCACCTGGAGGGGCGATTGCTGCTGGTAAATTATCCTGGTAGCCAGCTCCTAGAAAGACATCGCCCCAATTTGCGCCAAACGCGCTGGGGGTAGTAACTCCAGTTGCTGGTGCATTCACTGGTTTGCGGACTGTGGCTGTGGTGACTTCTGGTACCGTACAGACGCTCGTCCGATTCAACAAGTCTTGATCGGTGATTTTGTCTAAATTAGCGCAGTTGACGATATATTTCTGGGCGGGATTGTCAGCAGGTAGAGCAGGTAATCGCCCCGCCGCGACTAAAACTTGATGGATGGAAGCCGCGACATCTGCCCGTGTGGCGATCCGATTGGGAGCGTAATTTTTGTTGATGGGGTAGGATACACTTACGGATACGCATTTTTGGGTAGCGGTGAGGAGGGCGTTGCGACCATAATCGGGCACTAGGGCAGCATCGGCAAATAGCTCGTTTACTCGATCGGGTGAACCATCAGGCTGTAATTTACTACCATTGATCAAAGATACCAGAGACTCGATCCGCATGATATTTTGATTGGGAGCAAAGGTTCTATTCGGATATCCAGCTAAGAATCCCGATCGATAGGCTTTCTCAATTACTGCGGCTGCCCAATAATTTGGGGGTACGTCTCTAAATGCCACGGATTCGCGGATCGGTGGCAGTTCAAAGGCTTTGTTCAGCAGGGCTGCAAATTCAGCTCTAGTAACTGACTGTTCGGGTTTAAAAGTGCCATCGGGATAACCAACAATAATATTTTTGTCGATTAGTACTTTGATAAAAGGCTCTGCCCAGCTATCCGCATAGTCACTCAGATTAGCTTGGGCAATTTGAGTTTTGGTAGTCTTGACGATAGCTGAATCTGTTTTGAGTGTAGATGCGGGTAATGCCGAGACCTTAGATGTACCTGGTAAAATAATCGCACTCAAAAGCGT
>JAJAYU010000067.1 GCA_026786125.1 Chamaesiphon sp. | reverse complement strand
TCGATCGAGTACCGCGCGATCGTGAACATCTTCCTGGAAATTTGGTTCGACTTCATGATTCTCTAGTCTGTCAGAGTGACTATCAACTAGATCGGGATTTTGAAATGATTTAAGTTCGTCTGGGGATAACGATCTCATCCATTCAGTCTGCTGTTGCCATGATTCTAGCAGAAATAGATCGCAATCGTGAATGCGACTAATTTCAGGAGCCAAAAAATTTAGCTCATCTTGGTTAGCACAAGCTGAGATCGTGCGAGCTGAATCAGTCCGAATAGTAGCTTGCAGTTTCAATAGCTGTTCACTTACTGCTGATAATTCACCCTGCATCTGATAGGTATTAATAATAGCTTGTTCGATCAACCACACACATTCTTGACGATTACTTGAACTAACTTACCTGATTCAATCCCAGCTTGAATAAGTGAAGAAAACTGAAATAACGACGACATCTATTTGCTTGGTTGTGAACATATCAAAAAGACTGAATTACCAAGAGTAAGAAAAGATATAGTCGAGCGAATTAAGCGTGAGGTTTTTACTGAAGTAGTAAAGTGTGCCGACGATGGCTTTGCCTGTGCAATCTCACAGTACGAGAGTATATTGGAATCATTAGATCTACAAATTGATAACAACTAGAAAGATAATCGATCGATTAATTCTTGCAGATAAGTATGCCCATCATGGAAGATCTGCCAACCATCGCCGACAAGTACAGCTTCGACTTGGTTTAACTGAGCTAATCGCCGCACCGAAGCTATTGCCTGAGATCGATCGAGCAACTTAGCATCAGGTAATAACATCAACGAGCCAGCTTGATGCGCTCTGACTAAATCGCCAGTGATCAGGGTGGTTTGTTCGAGTAAGTAAGCTAACTCGCCAGGAGTTTTAGAGCCGTGTAATTCCAGCGCATTTAGCCCAGGAACGACTAAATCACCATCACCTAACCACCGTTGCACTGAAATCGGAAAAGTAGCTTGTTCGCCTCCTGGAGCCGCAATCTGGGCACCTGTTTTCTCAGCAATTTCCTGACTGGCACGAATATGATCGGAATTGGTAATCACAATCCACTTAGCACCACCCAAAGAGTGTAAATGCGCCCAATCATGCTCGGATAGAGGCAGAGGATCGACGAGCACGTTCCCATCTGGACGAATCCAGGCAATACTATGAAAATCAACATTGCGTTCTGGATTAAACTCAGACCAACAGAACAGATCGGGACGGTGTAATGATTTCATCGGTAAACTAATTGGATCGGGATTGTGATGCTGGGATATAGTCAGTATAGGTTCAGAAGTTCATGCACACAGGTAGATTATTTAGTCGCTAAACCAATTAGTCTTTCCATCTCCTATCCCTCTAATTGAAGTTGTCGCCATCTCTCGGTTCGGCTAGCACGTTGTTCTGGTGTAATCGTAGCGTAACAGCGGGGACAACAAATGCCTGGTTCGTAATGGGGTGATGTGAGATCTACTGGTGAGATCGGATTGCCACAGCCCCAGCACAGCTGATGAGTCCCTGCTGCTAGTCCGTGGGTGACGGCGACTCGATCGTCAAATACGAAGCATTCACCTTGCCATTGGCTCTGGGTAGCAGGGATTTCTTCGAGGTATTTAAGGATGCCGCCTTGGAGATGGTAGACGTGTTCAAAGCCTTGAGAGAGGAGATAAGAACTGGCTTTTTCACAGCGGATACCGCCAGAGCAGAACATGGCGATTTGCTTGTGCTGCTGGGGATCGAGATCGGCTGCGACGTATGCAGGAAATTCGGTGAAGGAATCAGTGTGCGGATCGATCGATCCAGCAAAGCTACCGATTTCGACTTCATACTGGTTGCGGGTATCAATTACCAGTACGTCAGGATTGGCGATTAGTTCGTTCCAATCCTGGGGTTTGACATAGGTACCGACGAGATTGCTGGGGTTGACGGTGGGGATGCCAAAAGTGACGATTTCCCGTTTGAGCCGGACTTTGAGCCTGTCGAATGGGGCTTTTGTTGCTGTCGATTCTTTGTGTTCGAGGTCGGCAAAACAGGGATCGGATCTCAACGCGGCGAGAATGGTGTCGATGCTCGATCGAGTCCCCGCAATTGTCCCATTAATCCCTTCTGCCGCCAGCAAAATCGTGCCTTTGATGTTGTACTGCTGACAGAGATTTAACAGGGGTTGACGACGATTTTGATAGTCATCTAAACTAACAAATTTGTAAAAGGCAGCAATAACTTGACTCATAATTTAGGCTTATCATTTATATGATTTAATCAAACTTAGCTCGTTTACAGGGATCGTCTTGGGTTCAAAGCTTTACGGTTAGTAGATCAGGAATTTAGTTAATCAATAGTACAAATCGCTGAATTAGCAATACTAGTTGATTGTAATTATGAATGGTCTAATCGGATACAGATTGGTTTGATCGGATCGACGATTATATAAATCTAGAACCTTCATAGCAATTTGTGCTTGCCCCAACCCATGAATATTATCGTGGATGGTCGTTACCAAATTATCAAACGGCTCGGTAAAGGTGGCTTCGCTCACACTTATCTAGCAAAGAATCTGACTGCGCCAGGGGCACCCCCGTGTGTAGTCAAACAATTGCGTCCGAAAGTCGAGCATCCTCGGATGTTGCAGTTATTTAATCTCGAAGCAGCAACCCTCAATCGGTTCAAGCACAGCCAGATTCCCCAGATGGTAGAGTGTTTTGAGCATCAAGGGGATCAGTTTATGGTACAGGATTTTGTGGCTGGGGACGATCTGAGCAAGGAATTTACGATCGGACATCAGTGGAGCGAGGCAAAGGTAGTTAGATTCCTGCGGGAGATGCTTCAGGTATTGGGCTATGTGCATCAACAGCAGGCAATTCATCGTGATATTAAACCCGCTAATATTATTCGGCGATGGGACAATGGTCAATTGTGCTTGATTGATTTTGGGGCGGTGCAAGATTTGGATAGCGATTCACTCGCGCCGACTATAGTGGTGGGGACTCCAGGTTATCATGCCCCAGAACAAGCTGAGGGGAATGCCACCTTTAGCAGTGATATTTATGCACTGGGGATGACAGCGATTCAGTTCCTCACCGGACATTATCCGCTCCACTTACCCAAGGATGAAGCCCAAGAGGTGATCTGGCGAGATTTGACGAGTATTAGCGATCGATTAGCGGCAATTTTGGAGCGGATGACACGGGTGGATGAGATCTGTCGCTATGAGTCTACGCTGGCGGTATTGGCAGATTTAGAGACATTGCCACTAGAAGCTCCAGATGATCGTCAAATGTGGTCGGATCGATTTCTAGCTGCCGAATCGAGCCATCAGCAATTAACTAGCAAAATTATGGCGATTGCTGTCTTGTTGGGAATGGGTTTATTTAGTACTGCGGGGATCGTCAATCGGGTACAATCAGTTCCAGTTAATGTTGGTGGTGAAATAATGCGGTGACTGCGGGGAAGATAATTTAGAGATCGATCGATTGTTTTTGGGTATCATAGTTGATGAGGGGCACCCCTACAGGTTAACTGTGCAATCTTCCAGTATCAACGATCGAATATGCCATTACGTACCTTCCAAGTCGATGCTTTGCAGGTTGAGGTTTATCGTCATGAGGCAGATATCGTCAGTCATCTAGTTACCCAAACTCAATCGTACCTGAACGAAGTAATCGATCGACAGGGGAGCGCGGCGACGATTTTGGCTTCTGGGGCTTCCCAGGTGAAATTACTCAAAGATCTGACCACATTTGGCGAGATTGATTGGGGCAGGATCACCCTGTTTCATTTAGATGAATATTTGGGGATTGGTGGCGAACATCCGGCGAGCTTTCAGTTATTTATGCGCGAATTAGTCGAGCAAAAAGTTGCTGTGAGAAAGTTTAATTATCTCAATGGTGATACTGTCGAACCAATTGCTGAATGCGATCGATATGCTCAATTATTATCAGCCCAATCGATCGATCTTTGTTTGCTCGGCATCGGTGAAACTGGGCACATTGCCTTCAACGATCCTGAAGTCGCAGACTTTAACGATCGATATCCAGTTAAGTTGGTAAAACTAGCAGATAAATCTCGCCAACAGCAAGTAAATACCGGATTCTTCGATCGAATTGAAGCCGTACCCCAATACGCCTTGACTCTGACTTTACCCACAATCACCACAGCTAAACAAATTTATTGTCTAGCAATGGGCGAGCGCAAAGCAGCCATTGTTAAAACAATGCTAACTGGGGAAATTAGCACCACTTGTCCGGCATCCATCTTAAGAAACCATCCTGGTGCAACACTATATCTCGACGCAGCCGCTGCCAGTCAAATTATTTAAAACATATCGGCAGGATCTGCTGCCCGTAACTTTCTCACAGCAATCGCTCCAGATACAGTACACATAATCATCGTCAAAATCATCACTGTTGTTGCACGAGCTACGGTCATTAATAAGGGTAAACTAGTCGCATTACGAGTTATGGTATAAAGTCCCATTGCGGCAAACATCCCAGGGAAAAAGCCAACAATTGACAAGATAATTGCTTCTTGAAAAACGACAGTTAACAGATAAAAATCTGTATATCCCATTGCTTTGAGGGTCGCATATTCAGACAAATGATCGGCAACATCGGTATACAGAATCTGATAAACAATCACTATCCCCACGATGAAGCCCATTACTGTACCGAGGGTAAAAATAAACCCGATCGAAGTTCCAGTTTCCCAGTAAGTTCGCTCAAATTTAATAAATTCTGCTTTGGAAAGTACTTTTACATCTTTTGGAAAATACGCCTCCATCGAGGCAATAGTTGCTGCCACATTAGCACCTGGCTTTAATTTAACCACACCAACATCAATTAGTCCTGGTTCTCGTTGTTTGAACATCCGACTAAAGTTTGTGTCACTAGTCATTAAATTTCCATCTGCGCCAAATGAGGCACCGAGGGTAAATAAACCACCAATATCTATTTTTCGCCCATCTACTTCTGTTTGGACTCGCTGCCCAGCATTAAACATTGTGGAAATGTCCCCAAATTGGGCGCGGGACTTTTCGTCAAATAAATAAGTATCTGGCAATTGCATTTTGTCAAGATTTTCGCCGACTCCTGGTAGTTTGAATAGTTGTTTGTCGGCTGGATTAAATCCAATTACCATAATTTGGCGAGTACTTTTATCCTCAGGATTTTTCCAAATCCCAAAGCCCAAATAAATTGGAGTGACAGAATCGACATCTTTAAAAGCAAGACTTTGATAAAGTCGTCTTCTCGGAAAGGATTTCATCGCAATTAATGCTGTTGATTGGGGACTGATTAAGAAAACATCTCCGCTCACATTGGTATGGAATTTGACCGCACTATCAAACAAAGCATCCCGAAATCCTAACTGCATAAACATCAGGATATCAGCAAAACTAATTCCGGCGATCGCTACCAGCAGCCGAATCTTTTCATGACTGAGTTGTAACCAAGCCAGCGGAATTTTTTTAAACATGATCTATCCACTATTTACTATCTACTACCGACCCTCAACCAAGAGTATGGGTTTAAATACCCCATCCTAAAACCCTAACTATCAATTACCTCCTGAACTTAGTCAGTCTGAATCGAGATCGTAATCTTAGAATTAGTTAGTCCTTTGACATTGCTGCTATCAGCGGGATCGATCGCAATTTTGACTTCCACCACGCGAGAATCAGAATCAGCCGCAGGATCGGTGTTTAAGACATCCTGCTTACCAATCTGGAGTCCAATATAGCTAACTGTACCGCGTAGATCTTGACTAAACGCGCCAGAGTCACTTTTGATCGTCGCAGCTTGTCCGACTTTGAGTTTACGCACATCGCTTTCATAGACTTCAGCGATAGCCATCATTTTACTGGTTTGTCCCATCTCGACGATCCCCTTGTCGCTGGGGCTTTCCCCTGCGCGGGAGTGGACTTTGATGATTTCGCCCTGATTGGGGGCGCGGACGTAAGCTTCAGCTAGTTCAGCTTGAGCTTGACGGGCGGTGGCTTGAGCGCGGCTGAGTTCTGCTTGGGCACCGATCACATCGACGCTGCGGACTTCGGAGATTTTGCTCAGAGTGGCTTTGGCTGCGGCGATTTGTTGCTTGGTGGTAGCTAGGGTTTTATCGTAGTTTGCTTTGGCTTCAGCGATTTCTTGAACGGTAGTCGTCGTCAGTTTATTTTTAGTCGCCTGATTTTCGATAATCTGCTGACTGAGAGTAGCCACAGTCTGATTATATTTGGATTGAGCCTCGGCGACTTGTTGGCGAATGGTTTCAACTTCCAGCCGCTTGGCATCAACTTTTGTCGCTTCGATCGCTCGATCGGTATACAGTTGTTGAAAGCGTTTGTAGTCTACTTCGGCATTGCCTAGTTGTGATTTGAGCCGTCGGATCGTGGCTATCTGAGTAGGTTTTTCGCCTGCTAGTTGGGCTTTCAGAGATTGAATTTTACCAGCTTGAGCAGCGGGTTCCCATTTTAGTTGTGCTTCTAGCCTCGCTTTGGTGGCGATATAAGTCGCGCCATCACCTTTGAGCTGACTTTCCAATCTAGCGACTTCCGCCGCTTGAGCACCGATTTCGCCTTGTTTGGCTCCAGCTTTTACCTTAGTAAGATTTGCTTGAGATACTTTGACATCTTCTTGTGCTCTTGCCAGGGATGCTTCCAACCGCTGGCGATTGTCGAGGATCGCAATTATTTGTCCTCGGATCACTTGATCGCCCTCTTTCACCAACAATTGAGCAATGGTGCCCTTCCCCCCTTGGGTGCTGGGTGCCGATATTTTAGTTACTTCGCCAAATGGTTCTAGCCGCCCCAAGGCTGTGACAGCACTGGGTGTTGCTGGTTTTGCAGCTTCAATTTTAGCATCCTGAGTCACTGTTGAAGGTTTCTGAGCAAACATTCCAGCATAGTGCAATCCGGCTGGCAAGATCAGGATCGCGGCGGCAGCAGCACCGATGGCAATCCAGCGACTGACGGGATTGAGGCTTTTGAATTTATCTACTACGAATTTATCTTCTGCCATAGCTTGTGAGTCGCCTTTGCTAATTGCCCTGAATGTCTACTTACCTGTTAGTTAGTTTAACCTAAAAATAAAATATATGTCAATTACGTTACAATCGCTCAAGCCCGTGGCATAATAGGCATACCGTCACACTTCCATACTTACCATTTAGTTAAATAGACTCCTGTGTCATCTTATTTATGATGCCCGCTATCGACAAGCAAAAGACTATCAAGCCCCCAAATTCGACTCGCAATTCCGAAGCAACGAAGAATCAAATCCTCGATGCAGCCGAGGCAGAATTTGCAGTGACGGGATTGAGTGGTGCCCGCACGGAAGCTATCGCTGCCCAGACAGGCGTTACCAAGGCAATGATCTACTATTACTTCCAAAATAAGCAAGAATTGTATCAGGCGGTATTAGAACGGAGTTTGGTGGGGATGCTAAGTATGGCAGAGGATCTCCAACTTGATTGTTTAGATCCAGATGCCGCACTAGTGACGTTGCTCACAACCATGCTGCACTGTATGTCCGACAATCCCCGGATTGGTAGTATTCTCTGCCTCGAAGCGATTCAGAATAAGGGAAAATATTACCCCAAACAATTGGGGAATATCCTATATGGCACAATGATCGAAGTTCTAGAACGAGGCATCAAATTAGGTGTTTTTCGTCAACTCGAACCCCGTCATACGGCGGTAAGCATCGTTGGGGCTTGTTCTTTTTATTTTACTGCTCAAGAAAATCTCAAATATCTGTGGCCAGGTAGACGGTTACTAGGTAAAGAATTACTCCAAAATCACACGCAAGAATCGATGAATCTAATTATGGCTGGAGTAAGATTAGTTAATAATTGATAATTGATAATTGATAATTAAGACATAAACTCTTATATCCCATTGCCTTTATGACATTTTTTAACTTTGAAGCTGATTTTGTTGATTCGTTGCGGTGTATTCCGATGATTGTCAGGCTGAAATTGGATACTTGTGGGGTGAAATTAAAGCTGGCAGAGTGGAATCATTTCACCCAGGCTGAATGTCAGCAGTTAGTCGATCTGCCTTGCGAGCAATCCGCAGAAATTAAGGCATATCAAGAATATGTTAGTCGATTGATTTTTGAACATACCAAGCATGAGGCTAGCCTACTATTGATCGATCCAAATCCACCCTGGCTAAACGATCGAGAAATTCCAGCCAGCATCACGATTAAAGCTAGTGAATCTCAGACTGAAATTAGTTTGGTTCAATGGGCAAGCCTCTCGCCACTAAAAAGATTTGCACTAATTAAATTAACCAGATCTCAACATGAAAATAATAATTTCTTACCAGCCCTAAAAGAATTCGGATTGGTACGTTAAATTATTTGACAATTGCTAGTGTGGAGGGGCGGGTTTAAATTCAAACCATAGCTCCGTTTCAGTTGATTTTATAAACCCGCCCCTACAGATCCTAAATTAAATGTTGAACTTTAAATCTAAACCACAAGAACTAGTAAACATCGACAGTGGTAATCTCGACAATATCGTCGTCGATGTTCATCAGCTCAACCATTACTTTGGTAAAGGCAACCTCAAGAAACAAGTTTTATTCGATATCAACCTCCAAATTGGTAAAGGTGAAATCGTCCTGATGACAGGGCCATCTGGTTCTGGCAAAACTACCCTCCTCACCTTGTCAGGGGGCTTAAGATCGCCCCAAGAAGGGAGCATGAAAGTATTAGGGGTGGAAATGGTTGGAGCCAGCAAACGCCAAACAATTGCGGTGCGCCGGAATATTGGTTATATCTTTCAAGCCCACAACTTGCTCAAATCCCTCACCGCCCAGCAAAATGTCCAAATGGCGGGACAACTCCACGACAATATGAGCAGCAAAGAAATCAAACAGCGGGCGATCGAAATGCTCGATGCTGTCGGATTGGCCGATCGCAAGTCCTATTACCCTGATAGTCTCTCTGGCGGTCAAAAACAGCGTGTGGCGATCGCCCGTGCCCTGATGAGCCATCCTAAGCTGTTACTAGCAGACGAACCTACCGCTGCGCTAGATGGGAAATCAGGCCGAGAAATCGTCGAAATAATGCAGCGATTAGCCAAGGAACAAGGGACAACCATTCTGATGGTGACTCATGATAACCGAATTCTGGATGTAGCCGATCGAATTGTCCATCTCGAAGATGGTTATCTGGCGCAAAATGATGTTCTCACAGTCAGTGAATAGCTCAATCGGTCAATGATGATATCGACAACATTTCTCTATAAATAGCTCAAGCCAAGAATCGATATTCGTAAAGAGAAAGATCCACCCGTTCGGATCGAATTAATACGTCGTTGCCTTAAAGATATTGCAGTGCTATGGCAATCCTAACTGAATTTAGATAGAATTTAGCGATCAGGGCAAGTGATTACGTTGCCAGAAGGGGAAGATCTAGTCGATGTAGAGGTAGGGAAACAAGGTAAAGCTAGTGATATTAATATATTTAGAAAACAGCAGAAGAAGTTTAATGGTGAGCAAAAATTCACTGGAGATAAAGG
>JAJAYU010000066.1 GCA_026786125.1 Chamaesiphon sp. | reverse complement strand
GGCTCCGCCAACATTCTTCAACCCAACCTACAGATCTGCCCACCCTACAATTTCTGTTAATATCATTAACTATCAATTATCAATTATCAATTATCAATTAATCCTCCCCCATCACAATTCGCCATTCATGCAATTGATAGGTGACACAATGATTTTGGACTAGGGGATCGGCTGCAACAATTTGTTCCGCTTCCGCTAGTGAATCAGCTTTAAACAACATCATCCCACCGCCCCGTTCGCCCCAGTAGCCAGTTTTAGTCTGATGTCCGCGATCGATCAGATCTTGTACATACGCCTTATGAGCGGGAATATATTGATCGAATTCCGGCTTGGGGACGATTCCAGTTTCAATTTTGACGAACCACATGGATAGGGGATAGAGGATAGGGTTTAGGGGCTAGGGGCTAGGGTCTGGGTGTTGGGTTGTTGAGACTAGGGTGTGGGATTACAAGGACGCTTGCGTCTAAACGCATTATCAACTATCCCTATTCCCTATTCCCTAACCCCTATCCCCTAACTCTGAGCAATCATTGATAACGGCAAAAAGATGGTCAAAACTTCGCCTTGTTGAGGACTTTGGCGCACAACTAGTTTACCACCGAGGAGCTGGAAAAGATTTTTTGTGACGTTGAGATTCAGGCTGAGATTACCTGTTTCGGGCTGGAAGGTGAGCAATTGACCAATTGAATGTCGCTTACTGGGAGCTGTGTGGGGTTGTTCGTCAGCTTCTTGGTGGGACTGGAGTTGGAGTTTTAATTTGTCGCCGACGGGGGTGACTTCGACTTGGATCCGGCTACCAGAGGGGAGATTACGGGTGAAGTTTTCAACTAATCCAGTTAAAACTCGATCGAGAATGGTGGGATTGCTGACGACGGCGGGGAGTTGGTTGGGAATATCTACGGCTAGATCGAGATTGCGACGTTCGGCTTGTTGTTGCCATTGGGGGATGCTGTGTTCTAATAGTTGACTAATCGACATGGTAGTCAGATCAACGGATTGGGATGGCTGTGTCGTTGCCAATTCTACCGCACTAAAAATCAGCTCCATTCTGTTAATCTGTTCCGTACACTCGCGATCGATCGCCCTCAGGCGGTGGAGTACTCGCGGGGATAAATCTGGCTGACGCAAGAGCAATTGCGTCATCGTCCTAATGGTGGTTAATGGGGTGCGGATTTCGTGGGTGAGGGCTTGGAGTAGTTCGACATCTGCTGCGATTTTGGCTGGTACTTCTACCGTTGCTGGAGATGTTTGCGGAGTGGGGGCTAGAGTGGCGACAGGCTGGTGTTGGAGCAGATATTGGCTAAATGCCATCACCGATCGATAGTCAGGCTCGATCTGGCTAAATTGCGCCGCTAGTTGATCCAGATAGGAGAGGTGCTGCGGTGATGTCAACATCATTCTCCCCCGTAGTGATTTCCAGGCTAGATCCAAGTCGTCAGGATCGAAGGAAAATTGACAGCGGGGACTACTATCTGTTTCGCCCATTACCACTAGGAGACTAAACTGACTGGTTAAAACCAGACAAAAGCGTTCATCAGCCAGGGGATCTGTGGGGAGTAATTCAATCGGGAAATGGTGCGACTGGTCGGGAGTTGGATGAATGCCTGTATAGTTACAGGGCAGTAATTGACGGTTGGAATGTGGGGTGGTGAAGGTAATCGTTTGCAATTGAGAAACGATCGAAGGATGGCTAAATAGGGGTAGTGGTGCGGTAATCAACAATCCTTCGATTGTCGTCTCTTCGCTAAAATCTTCTACCCCAATCGGACTAGGTAATGAGTTTAATAATAAAGCTTCTACAGCGGCAATCGCACTATGCCACTGACTTTCGGCTTTGAGCTGCAATTCTTGACGATCTGTCGTGGGATGAGGATCGGGAGGGCTAAATTCGGGTACGAGCAGATCTATTCCCGTCGCTTCTGCTTTGGCTAATACTTCGCTCAATGTTGGGAGCAACCACTTTCTAACCACAATTTATCCCGATCTCGCTGATCTGTAAATACTCTCCTTTTGAGAATAACGGATCGGGGTGTCTCGATCGCAGGCGTAAAACCGAACTTGGGCTAGGCTAATATCCGGCACATTACTGCAAAATAGTTTTAGATACCATTCTGGTTTGTTTTTTGTCAGCTTCTGACAGATCTGCTCCACCTTGGAGAATAGTGGCGTTGGACTGTAACACAGTAGCGGCGTTGGTATCACCCATTTGGAGGGCAGTTTTAGCAGCAGTTTGAAGCAAGGTGGCTGCGCCTGTCCGATCTCCTTGTTGGAGTTTCTGTTCGGCGAGTTGGGTTTGCCGATATTTGGCGAGAGCGAGGGTATGTTGCTGAACGTTGCTATCTACTGTTGGTTGATGATTGGTAATGATATTAACGTTGATGCTAACAGGGGCAGTGAGCAGATTAGTTAAGCCTTTAGCAGGATCGTCATAGCGGATTTGGAGCGTCGCAATCTGTTGTTCGCCCTCTGCAAGTTGTCCGATGTAGGTATTTACCAAGATGACGCGGGCGAGATCTTTCATTAAGTCGCCGAGGCGGACTGTGTGCAGATTACCATCAGTTTCGACGGCTAATTCGATCGTATCAGGTGCAACTTGGGCGACGGGTTTGAGTTCAGCGAGGCGAACTTTGGGTTTGAGTTCTAGCTGGAGATAAGCATTGGTTAAGCCGACTGATTGCATCCGATTGAAAATACGCCCAAATTCGCTCACAGCATTAGCTGCTTCAGCAATATAAGCCAGTGTACCTGCGGCGGTATCAGCAATTTTTTCGAGAATATTTTGATTCCAATGTTCACCAAATCCGAGGGTATTAAGGGTAATATTGCTCTCGGTGGCAAATCCGGCTAATGTAATACACCGCTGATTATCACCATGTTCGTTTTCGCCATCAGTGAGGATAAAGGCGTGGGAAACTCGATCCTGTTTACCTTCAATCAGTTGAGTAATACCTAGTTTAATCCCAGCATCGATCGAGGTACCACCAGCAGCTTGCAATTTATCAATCTGGGCAAAAATATCTGTAGGATCGGTAACTTGTTGACAGGGTACGATTACTTTCGCCTCATGATCAAAAGCCACAATCGACAACCGATCTTCTGGTTTCAAGCCTTTAATTAATTCTTTGGCAGCTTGCTTGACAGTATTTAGTGGCGTACCTTTCATCGAGCCGCTATGGTCAAGAATCAGACACAAATTCAGCGGTAATTGGCGATCTTCAGGCTCGGCTAATGCCGATATCTCGATCGAAAGTTGACGTTGGCTGCTACCTTGACTAATATCTACCTGAGGATCGCTGATGACGGTTTCGATCGCAACTTGCATCGGAGGCTCCTAATTAGTGAATAGTGGATACTTCTCTTCTCCTATCGGAGACGCTTCGCGAACGAGACGCTACGCGAACGGCTACGCTCTGCTAAGGCAGACGCTACGCGAACAGTACAAGTGGTGGATGGTGGATGGTGACGGATTGAATGGGATGAGATGATTTGCAGTTATGAGCTGTAGATAAATCTATGATTTATGTTGTTTGTACCTTCACCAGATTAAAGCCGCAAACATATTTCACCATCCACCATTCACCATTCACTATCCACCAATTTAAAGTCCTTCCAATGGTACTCCCAAAAACTGCGCCAAATTTGCACCTTGGGTTTCTAGTTCAGTCAGAGAAATTGGCTCACCAACGCGAGTGAGGGGGATTTCGCGACGACCTTTAATTCGGACATAGAGGGTACGACGAGGACTCAAACCATCTTTGATATCAACTCGGACAGCTTGGGCATCAGCAATCTTACTAACCAGCTCAATCCGGCGATTTTTACCTGGGAACCCATTGCGGAAGATCGTAATATCTCCAGCTTCTCGATCAAACTTATTATAACCGCCACCGATATCGAGGGCGATCGCCACCCACAAATAAGTAGCCAGCAAGGTTCCCGCCACACCATAGAAAGTCAGGGCAATTCCCTGGGGAATAAATGCCATCGTCAGGGGATTGCTCACTGGAAGCAAATTTACTTTAAAGTAGCTAGAGAGTCCAGCCAGCAGAAAACCAATCCCCCCAATCGAAACGACTATCGCCCAAAAGAAGTTGCTAAAGCGGCGCGAACCCAGCACGGGTTGGGACAAAACTGTTTGGGTTACGGTAACTGTAGACATTTTGAATAAGTAATTTTGATATATTTTGGGAGCGTCGATCGGTATCTCTACCTACTATTACCGATTTACTAGAGACTCGATCAAATCTAGCTGCAATTTTTACGCTTCTTCACTAATCAGATCGACTTAATCCAATCCAGGGGATAATCAAACCCTCGAAATTAGTCGCGACGGGTAAGCGCGTACCGCCTTTAGTGGCTTCGCCCCAGGTAAAATGACTACCGATATAGATCGGCGAATCGATATCAACTGGGAGGGCTTACGGATTCAAAGATAAAGACGATTACCCGATCAAGAAATTCCTCGTCGATGGTAAGCCACATACCGATCGATACGAAGACGATGGCGGTAGACACAAAAAAGAGCCAACCTAGGTTGACTCAGTTGTCGCAAGTAAATCAATGTACTTGCGACGATCGAGTTTAAACTCAGTAGACTATTTGAGGACGACTTTACCGCCAGCTTCTTCGATTTGCTTCTTAGCATCTTCAGCAGCGGCTTTAGGTACGCCAGTGAGGACATCTTTAGGAGTGGACTCAACCAAGTCTTTAGCTTCTTTCAAGCCTAAGCCAGTGATCGCACGGACTACTTTGAGGACGGCGATTTTCTTGCTTTCGTCAGCTAGTGCTTCGAGGACGACGCTGAATTCAGTTTGCTCTTCAGCAGCTTCAGTAACAGCCGCAGGGCCAGCAGCAGCTACGCCTACAGGTGCAGCAGCACTTACGCCAAAAGCTTCTTCGATTTGTTTGACCAATTCAGCCGCTTCAAGCAAGCTGAGGGTTTTCAACTGTTCTAAAATTGTATCGGTTGCAGCAGACATGTGTAGATTCCTTAGATATGGGTGAAAATTGTGGC
>JAJAYU010000065.1 GCA_026786125.1 Chamaesiphon sp. | reverse complement strand
TTCCTGGCACTCCTTACATTTACACTGATGAATCTCTCCATTACCCATTCAGACATTCCTGCTTCGATAGATGCTTTCTAGCCTACCCTAAAACATGAGGTTATTTCTTTACAAGCCCTAAATAGATACCCTTACTTTATCACGCCCTCTGGTTAATCCAGGTAGATCCTAGCCGTCCTGTCCAAGTACATCCACTCGAACTTGACCAATACCGTCATTTTTGATCCCAATTACTTCAGCAGCAGCAGCCGAAACGTCAATAATTCGACGACGACTGGAGGGACCGCGATCGTTGATCCGGACGATCACTGTCTTACCCGTCTTGAGACTAGTGATGCGGACTTTTGTACCAAAAGGTAGTGTCCGATGTGCTGCTGTTAAACCACTGGGGTTGTAACGCTCACCACTGGCTGTCTGTGACCCAGCTTCGCTCCCATACCAGGATGCTTGCCCACTTTGAGTTGCAACAATTTGATCGAGAACTGGTGTAGTAATAGGCTGGCCAATTTTAACCGTTAATGGTACTGAAGTTGGGAACTTGCTGGGAGTCGTCGGCGGCTGTTTCTGTTCGACTGGAATGGCAATACTTGGCTCTGGCGCGACGATTGTGTCACCAACTTGAGCGATCGCTGTGACTACGATTTGAGTGGTTTGATCATTGATTCCGAATGTAGGTACACCCGCTTCAAACATCGGCAGGTCTTGTCCTTGAATCAATCCTTTCGTGCGATAATCTTTGAGGTCGCGAATGATTGGAGCCGATTGGGGTAATGAGTTGAGCCAGACTCGATCGACTTTTAGCCCAACGGCGGCAATAGCAGTAACTGGAGTGATAAATGTCTGGGTTTTTGGAGTGATTGAAATAGGTAGGGGGAGCGGAAACACTGGACTGACGATCGCTACCCGTGAATTGGTTGGGTTGGCGATCGAGAAGGCTGGATCTGTAACGCGAATATTGGGATGGAAAATCGGATTTACTGATGGCAGTTTTGCGATAGCAGGCTGTGTCCTGAGTTTTGAGAGGGGATCCCTTTTCGATCGAGCAGACGGTTTTGACTGATTGGCGATGACTTTAACGATCGGCAGCTTACTGACTAGTGGCACTGGTGTGAACTGTGTTGGAATTATCGCATCAGTTTCGAGTTCGGTCACAACCAGCGGTGTGATCGTCGGTAGAGATTGTGGCGAAACGGGGATATAGTTCGCCCCAGATCTTGGAGCTGAGAACGGTAGAGTGCTTGCATGAACACTAGCAACGGAGCCGATCGCGGTAGTAAGAACTACTGTAGTTAGACAAGTCCAACGATTTTGATTCATATCCTTTGAATAGAAACGATATTGAGTGATTGAGCTTACTTCAAACTGCTAGTTGCCTACTCCCGATCGTCTTCGCGTATGCTCTACTAGGAGCGTTGCTATTGGAGACACTTTTACGCTCAACCTCAGGTTGTGAACTAGCCGATCCAGCTTGCCTAACTTAATTGCTAGTTTGTAGGTAATCCAGCCGAGCAATCATACTTGTTGGCGTAGCAGTCATAACGTTGTTTTAGCTACAATCGTCACACTTCACTACCAAAGCATATTACTAGTCTACCCTCAGAACTGTCCTCACTATCCTTTCTGATTCAAAGTCCGATTACAATTGCGATCGATCAGCAATTATTTTCGATATATTCCGCCTCTGACTGCGGACAATTATTGTATGCTCTAACCCAATCTTAGGGACTGTAAGAAGTAGAATCTGCCGTTCGCGTAGCGTCTCCTTGGAGAATCAATATATTCTAAAATTGGGATGGGCTTTGTTGTAATATTGTAGACGCACCACGGAAGAAATTCCGTAAAACAAAGCCCAGTGATATATCAATGGCAGTTGTCAAAACCAATCTGTAGACTTCAATTTAAGTCTAACGATTGCGACGACCTTGGCGACGACCTTGACTTTCACCACCACCCAAAATATCCATTCTGACAGTCCCGACACCAGTGCTGGTTAAACCAATCGCTCTAGCCGCACCGACGGAAAGATCGATGATTCTGTTGCCATGAAATGGGCCACGATCGTTAATCCGAACAACTACCGATTTGCCAGTGTTTGGACTAGTCACCCGAACTCTAGTACCGAAAGGCAGGGTGCGATGAGCCGCAGTTAGTCCACCAGGATTGTATCTTTCACCATTGGCAGTGAGGGGGCCGCCTTCACCTGGTTGGTTGCCATAGAAAGAAGCTTGACCAACAGACTGGGCTATTAACTGTTTTGATTCGACTGAACTATTTGATTGAGTGGAAGTGACTGATGTTGTAGCAGATGCGGCTGTGGATAGAGTCAGCGTTGCTACGAGAGCAGTTAATCCAGTCAAAATTTGATAATTCATAAGCTCATTGTGAAAGGTCATTTAGCGTTGAGATTTAGCAGGAATTCCCCAATGTTTTGGGATAGATTCACTATTTGCTAGCTCATATTTGTTCCGTATTCACCTCAAGGTGCAGAACGCTGGGTCTACCATAACACGGACTTTTTCTGAAAAAGACGACCCAAAATCATTGACAAATTGAGATTTGTATGCTTTAGAAAAAGCTCGATCAACCAACGGAAACATACGCGATCCCCACTCAACCAAGCTTTGAGCAGTAATATTTCGGACATTTTTTGATAAGAAAAAGTAATATATTACATTTCTTTACATCTGTTATTCAAATGGGTTTTTGATCGAAATTGGGTTGACAGGTTTATCGGATTAACATTTATTTAGCGAGATTTTAATGAATTTGGATTTTCAGGTGATTCCCCATCAAAAATATACTCTTGGCTTTGGTTTGGATATTATTTATCGAGAATCACCTTGGATACTATGCCGACAATCGCGGTAAAATGCCAATGCCGATCGTGTACGAGTGGAATATGGATTATCAAGAAGCAGGTGTTGATGTTGTAGCGGGGAGAGCTTTTGTTGAAAACATTAAATCCCTTGTGCAAGGTACTCATCGCCCAGGTGTGTTAGGTGGTTTTGGTGGTTTCAGTGGCTGGTTTGAACTGCCGACTGGATATCAGCAGCCTGTGCTGGTATCGGGCACAGATGGGGTCGGTACCAAGCTCAAAATCGCCCAAGAATTGGATAACCATGCTTCTATCGGCATCGATCTGGTAGCAATGTGTGTGAATGATATTCTCACTTGTGGCGCGGAGCCGCTATATTTTCTTGATTATTTGGCAACTGGTAAGCTCAATTCAACTCAGTTGACTCAGGTAGTCGCGGGAATTGCCGATGGTTGTCGTCAAGCGGGTTGCGCGCTGCTTGGGGGTGAGACAGCGGAAATGCCAGGATTTTATCAGTCAGGTGAGTACGATCTGGCTGGCTTTGCGGTGGGTATTGCGGAGAAGAGTAAGCTGATCGATGGTTCGCAGATACAGGTAGGGAATGTAGCGATCGGACTAGCTAGTAGTGGTATACATAGTAATGGCTATAGTCTGGTTCGCAAAATTGTCAGCGATGGCGGTTATCAGTGGGAGGATACCCCTAGTCGCCTAGAAGGGCAGAATCTGGGGCAGGTGTATCTAACCCCTACTCAAATCTATGTCAAGCCAATTTTGGCAGCGATCGCACACAAACTACCCATTCATGGGATGGCTCACATTACAGGTGGTGGTTTACCCGAAAATTTACCACGCTGTCTCAGTGCTACCCATTCTGTGGCGATGAATCTCCAGAGTTGGCAAATTCCCCCCGCTTTTCAATGGTTGGCGGAGGCGGGAAATGTAGCTCCGGCGGATATGTTCAATACTTTTAATATGGGTATAGGCTATGTGGTAATCGTACCTGCAACGGCGGTGAGTGATGCGATCGCCTTTTTTAAGTCACAGCAGATTGAGGCTTATGCGATCGGTACTGTAGTTGCAGGCGATCGATCTTTGATTGGGATACCTGAGTAGAGTTGTCGCAACGAATAGAAGTCCACCTACGAGGACTTAGGATCACTAAAGCTATTGGGGAGGGCGGGTTTGTCTGATATTGATCGGTACAATCGATATTGTTTATGCTAGAAATTTCCGACTAGCACAATCGACATCAAATAAACCCACCCTCCCCGCTTAATTCAACTCAGAATTTTGAGTTGTTGACGATCGAACATAGAGATCGGGAATACTTTCGTTGGCGAAGCTAGATTGATTGAGCTGTTGTTGGAGCGGTAGATCTTGATCGATCACCATCCCTAAAGATTGGGCTGGGGGGGTAAATCGATCGTGAGTCCACAAGATCCAGCGATTACCAGCGGGTAGTGCATCTAGCTGCTGGGTTTGACTAGTTAGATAGACTACTGAATTTGGCAACATGTCGATCCGATTTGGTTCATTCAGCTGTACTGCTGCCAAAGTTTCTAGCACCCGTTGATTGCCAGAAATTAACCCCGTTCCCGCCGTCCATAATTTGACATTGAGATTCGGGGATTTACTGGCATAGAAGTAGAGTGTACAAGCAGCAATTACCGCTTGCTCAAAATCGGCGGCATCCCAATTGGAGCCACTATCGAGATAAATAATCACATCTTGTCCACCTCGATCGATCTCCAGTTCCCGCACCTGAAATTCCCCATATCTAGCACTCGTGCGCCAGTGAATCATCCGCATCGAATCACCATAACGGTAAGGGCGGAGCGAACGAGTAATCCCCTCATTAGCCGCTTCGAGGTTACGACTGGAAGACTGACGATTGGTGGATCGATCGCTAGCCAGCCCATCGAGTAAGGGACAGCGATCGAGCTTGAGCACTTGAGGATAAACATAGGCGACGGCGGCTGATTGACGATGCCGCTGACACCAAAATAAGCCGATCGGGGCACCACTTCTGAGGGCAACTTTTCCCCACTGATATACGCCTCTTTGCTCAGTGGGCTGGTAATAAACCCATTGATATGTCGATCGAGCCAAAACTTGCTCCACCGTTGTTTGAGGTGGATTTAATCTATTCAATGGGGTGAGATCTTGGACTTGAAACAGGGTGTGAATCTGGGTGGTTGGATTGTGAATAGTTAGTGAAATCTCTAGATCTGCTCCAGCCGTAACTGGTAAAATGGGGTCGCGACTGACTGTCAGAGCTTGAATCGATCGAGCTGGTAAAATCGCCCCAACACCCAACAAGGCGATACCTACGCCACTGATTACATACAGCCAGCCTGCCATCGTATTTGTCGCCGCACCAAAGAAGCAAATCGTTAGCACCATTAACAACCAGCCAGCGTAGGCGGGAGTTACCCAGTTAGTTTCCAGCCATTTAGTAGCACGGTTGAGCATGAGAAATTAAATTTGGCGATTGAGATTAATGATTGATATTAGTTAGAATACCCAACCTGTCCCAATCTGCACAAACGCGGTAAAATTTCTAACTAGGCATCTTCCGTATCAATTTCAGTTCGCGCACACCAATTACTGCTGAAACTAGACCAATAATCTTGTAATGTCAAAATATCTTTAGGGGATCGATCCAGTTGCCTCATGCCTTTTAACAGTTAACTATTCATGGCGATCCAAGTTTACCAAAATTTTTCAGCCTACTACCATCGAACAGCATTAATTATCTTACTGACTGGATTTTTAGTCAGGTTGGTGATTTCAATCTGCCTCAATCCTGGATTTGATGAAGCTTATTATTATCTCTATACTCTTCATCCCGATTGGAGTTATTTTGATTATCCGCCTTTAGTTACTTTGACGACAGGTATCGGTGTATGGTTGACGGGGCAAGTCTCTCAGTTCACAATTCGGATCGGGACATTACTGTTATACACTGGATCGTTACTTTTTTTATATTTAGCTACACTCAGATTATATACACTCCAAATTGCCATTAATACCCTGGCGATCGCCTCGGCAATTCCGATTTTTCAGATTGCTTTTGGAGTATTAAGCACACCAGATACACCGCTGTTATTTTTCTGGTCACTATCCTTATGGTTAGCCGTCCAAGAATTTTTTAATTATCAGGGCTATCGTCCTAGCTTTCGACTAACATTGCTCTGTTTTGCGGTTGGATTAGCTTGTCTGGGTAAGTATGATGGATTTGTTTTAGGTTTGGGTTTAATCGGCTTTTGTTTATTCAGCCGTAACTACCGCCTAGCATTAACATCTAAGTGGTTCTCGATCGGCATCCTAATTTTTCTAGTCACAATCTCGCCAATATTAGTGTGGAATATTAGTCATAACTGGGTATCATTTCATCTTCAGTTGAGTAATGGTAAAAATCAGATTGATCGACTCTGGGAGATTTTATTGATCGATCTACTCTATCTATTCCCCACGTTTGGATTGCCGTTATTATGGGCAATTATGCGAGCTGTTATTCAACAACTTAGAAATATTCAGTTGTGGCACACAGGCAATCGAGCATTCAAAGATGAGTGGGAGTTAGAAAAAAGAGGATTCATCCTATGGGTTTCATTGCCATTAATCCTGGGATTTGCTTTTAGCTCTGGAAATCGACAACTATTACCAACAGCTCACATGTGTGGGTATTGGACTGCCACGATTTTACTGGCTGAACGAGTATCGATCGAACGTCGGAATGCGGCGGTTCGGATACCGTATCGGTGGTTCTTTGGATCGCTAGCTGTGATTATTCTACTATCATTGATCGCTCTATCTCACGTTACTTTAGGGACACTTCAAGCTACTGGTAAGCCATCAATCTTTGGACTTTTACCGATCGCAACTGATCCATCTACTCAGATGTTTGATATCCAACAACTTCGCCAAGAATTAGTTAGTAATAATAAATTAAATCTGGCTATGAAAAATGCAGACTTTATTTTCACCAATCGCTACTATTTAGGCGGACAAATTGGGATGGCGATCGAACCAATATTTCATAAGCCAATTACTTGTTTCGATCAGGATCTCCGAAGTTTTGCTTTTTGGTCGAAGCCCCAGCAGTGGGTCGGAAAAAATGCGATTTATTTAGGTACTAAAGCTGCTGAAGTTGATGCAGATGCTGTCAATCTCTATCCTAGCTATTTTCTTAAAATAGCTAAATTAGGTGAAATCCCTATTCGTCGCGGTGGCGTGGTAATTCAGACGTTTAGTATTTATCAAGCCGAAAATATGTTGAAGCCTTTTCCGCGTTCTTATGGGAATTAAACAGTGATTTTATGTCTACTTATCCTGCAATTATGCCACCATCAGATCGATATCTTCAGGTAAATGGTATCAATACCCGCTATTGGCAAATGGGCGATCAAGGTAGTACGATTATCTTGCTACATGGTGGTAATGGCTCGATCGAGTTTTGGCTATATAATATCGCTACTCTTGCCCAAAATCATCAGGTTTATGCTTTTGATATGGTTGGTGCTGGTAAGTCCGATTGTCCAGATATTTCCTATTCTCTTGCCGATCAAGCTGAATTTTTACGTGGCTTTATAGCAGCACTAAGCTTAGATACTGCAACATTGATCGGCAATTCAATGGGTGGGGGAGTGGCATTAGAATTTACTAGATTATATCCCGATCAAGTCAATAAACTAGTCTTAGTTGATAGTATGGGATTTGGGTCAGAGATTAGTTTAGGGATTCGATTGATTACATTACCTGCGATTGTCAATTTGCTTCGCCCAGGTCGCTGGATGATTCCGGCAATGTTAAGATCTAACTTCTATGATGGCAATAAATTACCCCCAGAATGGATCGAGTTTCGCTACCCAATCTTTGCGATTCCTGACCGTAATCACGTAATTCTCCAGCTCGGACAAAGTAACTTCAATCTCGCTGGTGTTTTACCTGAAGTCTATCAACCAATTCTTGCTAGTCTGCCGCAGATTAGTCAGAAAACATTAATTATCTGGGGCGATTGCGATCGAATTATTCCCGTCAAACATGCCTATATTGGTGCTGAACGGCTCCCAAATAGTCAATTACAGGTGTTCCCTAACTGCGGACATCATCCCTACCTAGAATATCCGGCTAAGTTTGATCGATTAGTCTTAGAATTTTTGGCAAACTAGGATCATCAAAAAGCTGGGTTGATGATTAAAACCCACATTCCGCACTTCACTTTTTACGACACATATTAGCTACGAAGACTCGACTTTCTATCAATACTACCGATCGTAGCTTGCTGAACGCGCAAGCGCACCCCCAAGGGTGGTCGCTATGACGTAAAATTAGGCTTTTTTGATGCTACTTTTCCGAAGTGCGGAATGTGGGATACAACGTTTCGTTAAAGGCATACTTGATCTGCAATCTAAAATTTAGAATCAAGCCTTATTGTCATGGGTAAATCTAATTTAGATCCCGATCGCGTAACATTTAGTAATAGTTACACGGAGAAATAGATTTTTTGGCTAAAATTTCAGTATAAATACTGAGCACACAAACCTGAAATTTCAGATTGAATCTGCTAGAAAATAACTCCACAGAAGAAGGATGCGCTAGGTGATCACCCAGCACATCCTTCTTCTGTGGAGTCGAAACCCTAAATTAACGATTTAACTCTCAACTGCAACTACTTCTGTTTTACTAGCTGCTTTCTTGGGCGTACCGCCTAGAGTGGGTAGATCTGCCAGTGTAAGAGTTTGGATTCGCGACTGTTGCAGCGCGGCTTCTCGTTCGGATACAGTGTTGTAGCCCCATTCGGCTAGATACAATTTGACTGATTCCAATTCTGGTTGAGCAGCAATTTTTGCCAAAGTGCTTAAGCGATCTTCTACAAACCAGACTGTCGGGGATTTCTTGACTCCTCGATCAAGAATTTGCTTGAGACTATCTACTTTACTCCGTTTGAGTTCTTTGCCCCAAATAAATTCACTTGCCAGCTCAACTCCCTGCTGTTGCAGCAATTGAGAAACAAATCTGCTCTCTTTGGTGGTGATAATTACTGGCTGAATTTTACGACTAGGCAAGGATTTTAATGTCTCAATTGCCCCTGGATAAAATTTATGCAATGCTAACCAGCTCGCCGAATCTTGTTGAATCCAATTATCCCGAACTATGTCCAATTGTTGGCTGACTTTTACACCACTGAGCCGACTATCAGCCAAGATTCGATCGCGAATCCGTTGCCAAGAGCTATGCATTCGCTCAGTCGATATGCCTAATGTCAGTGCCCGAATCAGTACGGGCATCTCCCAACCTACTTCGATCAACGGCCGCAGTTCCCGAAATTTTTCAGCAACCCCTGGTGACGGTTCCAACCTGTCGAGTTGCCACACATGAGTGTAAGTTCGCCATGCCGTCTGCCAATACTCTGCCATCCCATCGCAGATTACCCCATCAAAATCGAGGGCGAGAATTCGCGCAGCATTCATATCGTTGTTGTTCCTTTGACTAGCATGAAAATTAGCCAGAGTATTGGTAAATCGACTCTGGCTAATCTATCTAAAACGTAAATTTAACTGGGGTGCAAGGATTCGAAC
>JAJAYU010000064.1 GCA_026786125.1 Chamaesiphon sp. | reverse complement strand
TTCCCAAACTGAATCCCTGCAATAGGGAATAGGGGATAGGGAATAGGGGATAGGGAATTAGAAATCTGTAGGGGTGCCCCTTGTGGGTACCCTCCGTCTAGGATTGTCGAATATGGATACTCTTCTCGATTGAAACAATCACCCCACCTGTCGATTATCCCTTCTCTCACCTTCGTCGGCAGTGTCTCAAAATGTGTCTGATACTCCTCACCAGACAAAGATTGATTAACCTTCCGCCAACCTTCACCTTCAGGATCGTTAGTAATTCCCGCCGTCAATAACTTAATTAACTCCCCACTATCCGCCGGAATCTCCCCCACCTGATAACCCGCAGCCTTGAGCGCGTGGAGGATTTCCACACAACTTTGGGGCGTATCCAAACCCACCCCATTCGCCAACCGCCCATCACGAGTCGGATAATTAGCCAGAATCAGAGCAACTTTGCGATCAAACACCGCAGTTTCCCTTAGCTTGCTCCAATTTAAAGCTAATTCTGCCACGAATTCCACTCGATCAATCACAGGTTCATACACCAATACATCCGTCTGAAGCAATGGGTTCTGAGTTTGCACCGCCTTAAACGAAATCGCACGGGTAATAATCCGCCCATCCACCTCTGGGAGAGCCACATTCATCGCCATATCGCGGGGAGTCAAACCCTGCCAACCCGACTCCCAAAATTCCTTCCCTGCACCACTCAAGATCACCTGAAAAACGGGTAAATTCAGCGTCGCCCAAAAGCCTACCTGGGGCGTATCAGTATCTAAACTTGCCAGGGAAAAACTGGTGGTATTGAGTAAAACATCCACTCCCTGCTGGCAATAACTAGTCAATATCCGCTGCACTACCGGATCTTTGAGCGAAGACACATAAATCGGCACTGGGGTCAGCTTTCGATCGAGCAAAGCTTGACACAATGCCTCGATCGCCGCTAGATTTCCAGATAGATAGTGTGCCCGATAGAAGATGATCGCCGCCCCACCCTGTAACGGTAATCCATCCGGCAACCACCGCGTTTCATCATAAATTCCCACGCGCGGTACAACTTGGGGCGATCGATATTCACACTCACAATCCAACCATCGACTAGCGATAAAATTTAATAACTGACGGTAATTATCCACCCCACCCTCAATCAGGTATTGCCACACTCGATCGACATCCGCCAAACTTGCCGTAGAATGACTCATCAACGTCGGATCGGGACGCTCATCTCCTGGCAAAACAATTAACACCGCTCCCGTCTGTCTAGCAGTCTCCTGGACGACTTCTAGCCCATAACTCCAGTAGGATTGACCCCCAATTAACCGGACAATAATCACCTTCGCCGCTGTCAATACATCCTCGGCATAAGTATCGATCGTCAATTGCTGCTGGAGTTGCAACAAATTCACCACCCGCACCTGGGGGAACTCTGCTGGTAATTTAGTCGCCGCGACGGCTAATGTCTGAATATCGGTATCGGCGGCGGTGATGAATGCGATCGGTGCTGGCTGTTGTTCGACAAAGATCACACCTTCAGCCGTAGGATTCCAACCACCTGGTATTGTAGCGAGACGATGCATCTAAAAATTACCCTAACAGACAGCACCTTATTCTAACGAACTACTCGATCTCATTGGCGGTGTGTCGGATTGAGCAAAAGCTTCCTCTTTGGAGATCCGAACTGAGGACTCAATCGATCTTCCTCGTCTCACCCAAATTTAATCCGTGGGCAATACCTCCCCCTACAAAACTCCTGAATCGATGTAAATATGTCTATATACTCTCAATCTTCGGTCTTGTATATGCAAGTAACCTTACCCCTCGAACTCGAACAAATAGTCCAAACCTATCTCAATAGCTGTAAATACCAGAACGCCGAAGAAGTTTTGTTGGCTGGCGTACAACTTCTTCAACGCCAAGAAACACTCTCTAATCTAACATTCGGTATTCTTGGCGAACAAAATCAATTTTCCCCTCTCACTGAATCAGGGATGGTTGAAGAAAGCTTGAAAGTTTTGGCAAATCATCGAAATAAGAATGCCATTCCTCAGAGTCAAGTTGAAGTATGGGTTGATAGTCTAACGATCGAGTAAAAATAGTTATGACTACTGTAACTTGGTCGTCCACTGCATTAGCAGATCTCGATCGTCAACATCAATATTATGAACTAATTACCTGCTTGACATCGATCGCAGTAACCGCGCACCGTAATCTCATAGGCATGTGCTTGCAAACCGACTCGTAATCGATCAAACTCCACTACAGGCAAAGCGTCCCAACCAATATCCTCGATCGAGCCACATTCCTGACAATGAAAATGGTGGTGGGGTTCGACTTTGGCATCATATCTCGATACCCCCGCTTCCAGCAGGACTTCGCGGATCAGTCCCGCTGTGCGAAGGGCTTGCAATGAGCTATAGATCGTCGCTTGGGACGAAACAGGACAATATTGATTTAAATCCACCAAAAGTTGCTCGACCGTAGGATGATCGGTGCGGGCAAGTAAATTGGCATACACGGCAAATCTTTGGGGTGTCACCCGCAAGCCTTTGGCTTTGAGGGTTGTAACGATCGCGTCTGTTGAGAGCTGGGACATTGCGAAAAGACTAGAGACTAAAAACTAGTGGCTAGTATAAAGAAAGACTTGTGCTTGTGATCTTCAATTATAATGCCCAAATTCCGAGAACAACAACTAAATATTAGATATTCTTAATCTTGACTTTCTCTTAAATTAGAATTATTCTGAGGTGTACAGATTTAATCTCACTAGTTTCAGCTATCGACATCGATAAGTATGGACTACGTGCTAAAAATAATTATTTACTAGGAGCAAATCATGGCTGTAATCGAGCAAGTGCCAAATGTCGTATTCATGACTCGCGTTCGGGATGAATCGATTGGTGGTGACAATCCTTTCAAATGGCAAGATGTAACTACGCAAGATATCTTCGCTGGCAAGAGAGTGATCGTCTTCTCGCTCCCAGGTGCATTTACACCTACCTGTTCTACTAGCCACCTACCTGGCTATGATGCAGCATACGACCAAATCAAAGCACTAGGCATCGATGAAGTCTACTGTCTGTCCGTTAACGATGCCTTCGTAATGTACCAATGGGGCAAAAATATGGGCGTAAAAAACGTCAAGCTCTTACCTGATGGTAACGGTGAATTTAGCCGTAAAATGGGGATGTTGGTCGAAAAGTCCAACTTAGGTTTTGGAATGCGTTCTTGGCGTTACTCGATGGTCATTAAAGATGGCAAAGTCGAGAAAGTCTTTGCAGAAGCTGGTTTTGGCGACAATTGTGAAACCGATCCGTTTGAAGTTTCTGACGTTGATACGATGTTGGCTTATTTAAAGAAGTAAGCTTAATAACTTTTAGGCTTTAGGGGAGGAGGGAGATCGGATCAAGGATAGTAGCAATTAATATCCAATCCTCCCATCTCCCCATTATCATTTTTAGCAGCAGTAAGTATTGAGAACTAGAGAGAATACAGTATATGAGCTATGATTTTGACCTATTCGTGATTGGTGCAGGTTCGGGTGGGATTGCGACAGCGCGACGTGCAGCCGAATATGGGGCCAAAGTCGGTGTTGCCGAATACGATAGACTCGGTGGTACCTGTGTCAATCGGGGCTGTATTCCCAAAAAATTGATGGTGTATGCGTCTCACTTCCCCGAACTGTTCACCGATGCGGAAGGTTATGGCTGGAGTGCAGTCAAGAGTCAGTTGGACTGGCCAAAAATGATGACAGCGGTGAATGGTGAAGTCACCCGCTTGAATGGCATTTATCAGCGGATGCTAGATAACTCTAAAGTAGAATTGCTAGAGGGACGGGGCAAATTCATCGACAATCATACAATCCAGGTGGGGGAACGAACTGTCACGGCAGATAAGATTTTGATTGCTGTCGGTGGTGTACCTGTGCGCCCAGATATTCCAGGGATTGAACACGCCATCGTCTCCGATGATATCTTTGACTTGCAAACTCAGCCCAAGAAAATGGTGATTTTGGGTGCTGGCTATATTGGCTGTGAGTTTGCCTGCATTATGAATGGGTTGGGGACAGAGGTAATCCAGATTATGCGCCCAGAGATGATTTTACGCGGGTTTGACGGCGACTTGAGATCGGCAATCCAGACGGGGATGATCGAGCATGGCGTGAAGATAATTAATAATGCCTGTGATTTGTCGATCGCTAAAACCGATACTGGTGTGAGTGTCACCGTTACTACTAAAGACGGCACATCGACGATCCTCGCTGATGCTGTCAGTCTCGCGGCACTGGGACGCAAGCCCAACACAGCCGATTTGGGACTAGAAAATGTCGATGTCAAAACCCATCATGGCGCGATTCTAGTCGATAGCAATAGCCGGACAAATGTGGAGAATATTTATTCCGTCGGCGACTGTACTGACAATATTCAACTTACACCCGTTGCGATTAATGAAGGTCGTGCTTTCGCTGATACGGTATTTGGCAATAAACCGTGTGTGATGAACTACGCCGATATTCCCACAGCGATTTTCACGACTCCAGAAGCGGCAACCGTGGGACTAACTGAAGAAGAAGCGCGAGAACTCCACGGCGATGCCATCAAAATCTATAAGAGTAGTTTCCGCCCGATGTACTATGTGCTCCCAGCCAAGCAGGAAAAAACCCTCATGAAGCTAGTTGTAGACACCAATACCGATCGAGTCCTCGGTGCTCATATGGTCGGAGATCATGCGGCGGAAATCATTCAAGGTGTGGCAATTGCCGTGAAAATGGGCGCGACGAAGGCCGATTTTGATGCCACTGTCGGGATTCACCCCAGTTCGGCAGAAGAATTTGTAACGATGAGGTAGATCGCTGAGAGTTAGAATATTCGAGTAGGGGTAATTCGTTAATTACCTCTGACCAATCTACTCTAGCCCAAAACCACAAACGATCAATAGTGCAGCTTGGATTTGTTGCCAATAATTATCTTCTAGAATACCTACTAATCCTAAAACTCTTTGTCCATCGATCGATCTAATTTGAGCAACATCTAGAAATCGATCCCGATCTAAACCATTCTTACTAGTGGCTGCAACATTTACAACGTATGGTGCTTGTTTGATACCTGGACGAAACGGAATCGCAATCGTCAGTTGACCATATTGATTTATCGGATCATTTTGGAGAATCAAGCAGGAGCGAGTTTTCTGAATCTCAGCACCAATGGTTGGATCTAGTCTTACCCAGCGGATTTCACCACGTTGATAAGTTAAATTCCCATTAGGCATCGATACCATCTCCAGCTAATGGATCCCATTCTGCAATCTCTGATTGATATTCTGGATCTTGAATATCTTCCTGAAGAGCAGCAATAATTTCATCTACCAAGATTTTTCGTCGCTCCTGAGTGATCAGAGAATTCAAATAATCGCTGCGATTACCTTGGGCTTGTCGATCGATAAAAGATAGTAAGTCTCGATCGAGTGTAATAGCAATTTTTTGCTTCATAATCTTAACTTGCGAGTATGATAATACTATCATACCCTGAATATAGCTGATAGTCTCTTCCTGACACTCAACACTAACATGATGTCTATATGAAATTAAAACATTGGCAGTGGGCTATTCTGGTATCACCGATCGCAAGTATTGTTGTATTCCTACTTGTTGCTGCTGGGGTCAAAATCCATGAGTGGGGACTGAATTGGGTTTGGGGTGTATTTACCCTGGTGTTTGTCGGTTGGCGGTGGTTATTGGTTCGGTGGACACAGAAATCTGCTATTGGTAAAAGCACAGAGGCGATCGCCGCAGCTAGTCAGGAACTCCAAACCATTACAGACAATGCGATTCCCCTGACTGGTGATGCCGCAGAATTAGTTACGACAGTATTGCAAAAAGTGATTAGTGAGTCCCAGATTGATCGACCAATTTGGGAAGATTGGGCGACATTCTGGGCGCGATGTCAGGAATTGATTGTGGCGATTGCCAAGATTTATCACCCAGAAGTCAAATATCCGCTGCTAAATATCTACGTTACCCAAGCTTATGGATTGATTCGGGGGACTACGGATGATATGGATGAGTGGATGCAGAAATTGGCTCCGGCACTCGATCAAGTCACTATTGCCCAGACTTATGAAGCCTACGAAACTTATAAAAAACTCGAACCATCGGCACAAAAACTGCTGAAGGTGTGGAACTGGGCGCAATGGATCATTAATCCGGTTAAGGCAGTTGCCAAACTTGCCACTAAGGAATCTGCTGGTGTTGCCGATCGACAGTTGTTGATCAATTTAGGTCAACTGACCCGCGAAGCCGCCTTGACGAACCTCTGTCGTCAAGCTGTGGCTCTATATAGTGGCCAGATTCAAGCCCTACCAATGACAGTTGCGAAAATCCCCCCCGCCACGAATACTCAAACTCTCCGAGATATTCTCACAACGGCGCAACCACCAGATCAGATTGACCAAAAACCGATCAATATTCTCCTAGTTGGGCGGACAGGTGCGGGCAAAAGTAGCCTAATTAATACACTCTTTCAAGCAGAATTAGCGGTTGTGGATGTGCTGCCCAGTACTGACAAAATTCAAAATTATCAGTGGCAAATTCCCAGTGGTGAAAGTCTAACACTGTGGGATAGCCCTGGTTATGAGCAAGCCAGTCGGGAAGATTTGCGGGAGGGGGTACTTACCTATGCAGCGACGGCAGATTTATTATTATTAGTCACACCTGCACTCGATCCGGCGTTGCAGATGGATCTAGATTTTTTGGAGGAGCTGAAGCTTACACATCCAGATTTACCGATCGTCACAATTGTAACTCAGGTCGATCGAGTCCGACCATTGCGGGAGTGGGCACCGCCCTATGATTGGCAATATGGGACCCGCCCGAAGGAGGTCGCGATTCGGGAAGCTACGGCGTATCGAAATGAATTTTTGGCGGAATATTGCGATCTAGTTTTGCCTCTGGTTAATGCCGATCCTAGTATCGACAGAGAGGCTTGGGGGATGGATACATTATCATTGGCTCTGCTGGAATCGATCGAGCCGAGTAAGCAAATTCGCCTCGCCCGTTTTTTACGCAATCTGGATGCCCGAATTGTCGCTGCTGCTAAGATTATTGATTGATATAGTCTGCAAATGACGACGACTCAGGGACTTACTCAATTGCTGAAAAGTCCAGTATTAGAATTTATTTCTACTATGACAACCGGAACTCCGGCGTTGGCACAGTTACTCGCAGCGCAGATTCCGGTGGAACAACTACCTGTAGTCATCGGCAAATTACAGATGGCCTATGACTTACATTCTTTATTAAGCAACGAGCAAGCTCAACTAATTGATTTCGATCTACTGTCACTGTGGTCATTATTACTAAATAATTCTGCTGCACCAAACAAAAATGCCTATGCTTTTGGTCATGCACTGGTAGAATATTGGACCCAATCATTAACAGTACAGCAACTTGAGATCCAGTTTGATGGATATTTACAAGAGTAGGAAATTATTCTTCCTCAAATTCACCCGATAGTTCCTCCAGGGATTGGAGAATAGTATGTCGAGAAATTTGGCGATATTTTGAGTCTAATTTTGGCTCAAATTTCTTTTTGCCTGTGCTACTTTTTTGCTTTAAACTATTTTCCAATTTAGGTTGAGATTGCAATTGCTGTTCCCAAGCGATCGCATCTGCTAGAAATTCGAGATAATGGGGATAGCGTTCCCATTCGCCCCGCACGACACAATTTGGTTCATCGCGATGGGTGCAGTCACTAAACTGACAATGTGCTGTCTCTAATCGCTGCCGAATTTCAGGGAAGTAGCTAGCTAATTCTGTCGGTGTACAGGTCAAATCTGGTTGATTGAAACCTGGGGTATCCGCAATCAAACCACCCGTTGGCATCGTAAATAATTGAACATGGCGGGTGGTATGTCGTCCCCGACTGAGTTTACCTGAAACCGTCGCCACTCGAATATTTGAATCGGGAATTAATGCATTAGTCAGGCTTGATTTACCTACCCCCGAATGTCCAGCAAAAATGGTGATTTGTCGATCGAGTTCTACCTGCAACTCTGGCACTCCGATCCCATTTTCCACACTAATGACGATCGGTTGATAACCCCATTCAGCTAACCTGTCGCACCAGTCTTGTTTCTCTACTGGGCTGACTAAATCGCTCTTATTCAAGCATAAACTGACCTGTAACCCCGTTGATTCTGCTTTAACGAGGAATTTACTCAATAGAAAGGGATCGAGGGCTGGCTCGGCGAGGGCGAAGACTAGTAAGATCCGATCGGCATTAGCAACAGGTGGTCGATCAAGTAAACTATGTCTAGGGAAGACATCGATCACCACTCCTTTTAAGCCTTGCCAATCAATTTCAGAGATTGTGACTTGATCGCCTACAATGGCACTAATCCCGATCTTCTGAAGCCGTGCCCGACGGGTACACAGTATTAATTTGCCCCCAACAGTCGGAATATCTAGATCGATCTGCACCTGGCAAAAATTGGCTTGAACGGCAATCACCGTCCCCACCAATGGAGTAGTAATAGCATCTGCGGGAGTTGGATGTTGCTGCACGTAGTCGATCAATCTTAGGAGTTATATCTACTATGATAATTGGTATGAAACACCTAATCGCTGCTTAACTTCTTCCCAGGTAGATCCAGCAGTAGGATCTTGTCGATGTTGTTCTAATCTTCGATCTAGTTCTTGTTGTTGTAACTTATCTAAACCGATTTCATCTTGTCTATCAAAAATGCTATCCCATAGATCTGCTGCAAGTTGAATGCGCTCGGCAGTACTCAATTGGGAAATTTCAACTTTGAGAAGAGGATGATTACTCATGCTAACCTAGCTCGATAAATTATACCTATGTCAATTATCATATTCGATCCCGAAGTAGAAAGTTAAAACACCAGCACAAACAATCCCTATTCCCTATTCTCTAACTCGGGGTAGCTTGTTTACCAGGAAGCTGGCAAAATGTTAATAGCTACCAATCAAGATTCTATCTCCCATCTCCCCTCATGAGTGAAAATGCGATTCGTCCGGCTGTAATTACTGGAGTTATTCCCGATTCGATCGCGGCAGAAGTTGGATTCAGTGCTGGTGACAAGTTAGTCAAAATCAATGGTCAAAAGCCTCGCGATCTAATTGATTATCAGTTTTTATGTAGCGACGAGGTGCTGGATTTAGAAGTATTAGATGCCAAGGGAAAATCTCACCAGATCGAGATTGAGAAGGATTATGACGAAGATTTGGGGCTAGAATTTGAGACAGCTTTATTCGATGGCTTGATCCAGTGCAATAATAAGTGCCCATTCTGTTTTATCGATCAACAACCGCCTGGTAAACGGGAATCTTTGTATCTTAAAGATGATGATTATCGGTTGAGTTTTTTGTATGGTAGCTATTTGACTTTAACCAATCTCACTACCAAAGAATGGGATCGGATCGCCCAGATGCGACTTTCCCCTCTGTATGTATCCGTCCATGCTACCGAACCAGAAATTCGATCGCAACTGCTCAAGAATCAACGAGCAGGGGAAATCATGAACCAATTGGCTTGGTTTCAGTCCCATCGGCTAGAAATCCATGCTCAGGTAGTACTATGTCCAGGTATCAATGATGGTGTGCATCTCGATCAAACTATCCGCGATTTAGCCAGTTTCCATCACGGCGATACTCCGACTGTAGCTTCTGCCGCTGTTGTCCCCGTAGGTTTGACCCGATTTCGTCCCAATCTGACCGAACTTGCCCCTGTCACTCCCGAAATTGCCAGGGTGATTATTGCCCAAGTCGAAGCTCTCCAACAGGAATTTAAACAGCAATTGGGTTCTACCTTCGTCTGGCTCGCCGATGAGTGGTACTTGATTGCGGGGCTAGAACTTCCCCCCAGTGAATATTACGAAGATTATCCCCAACTTGGGAATGGAGTCGGTTCAATTCGTCGCTTTCTCGATGAATTTGCTGAGGAAATTGCCGATTGGGAGATTACCGAAATAAATCCGCCCCACAGATGTACCTGGGTGGTAGGCAATGCCGTCGAAAAGGCCTTCCAACCCATCGTTAACCAGCTAAATAACGTACCAGGACTAACTGTCAATTTAGTTGCCATTGCCAGTCAATATTGGGGGCAACAGATGACAGTCACAGGTCTATTAACTGGACAGGACTTGTTCCACGAGTTGCCAGGTAGAGATTTGGGCGATCGAATTCTGATTCCCAGTGTCATGCTCAAGCATGATGAAGCCAAGTTTCTCGACGACATGACAGTCAGTGAATTAGCTGAAAAACTTCAAATCCCCCTAATTCCAGTTAATGGGATTAACGACTTTCTAGAGAAATTGGGGGAAAATAGAGTTAATCCGATCAATTGAAATATCGATCAGGAATAAAATTAGTATGGCAACAATTCATCACCATCATCTCGATCGACAGAGAATTCTAGTAGCCCAATGCTGACAACTTCCATCTATCTATCCGAACTTTAACTTCAGCTCCGTCCTTTCCCTGTTCTAACTAGTAATCGATCTATGCTAATTCTCATCAAACTAGTCCATACGCTCAATCAACGCATCGATATCGTTAGTAATCGTCACCGTTTTGGTGGAGCCTCGCTGCGGAAAAATGATCGGGCAAAGATGAGGTTTCAAGCCATTTGTGCTGTGATCGCGTTGAGTTTAGCTGGATTGGGACGGATCGAAGTTGCCCAATCACAGTCACTAGATTTCGCAGGTATCCGTCAAAGCTTGGAACTCACTGCCAATCCTCAGTCTAGACCCGAATTAGTCAAGTTTCAGACTGTCACTGGTAAACTTAAGGTGAATTCGATCGCTCAAACCACTCCACCGCCAGCATCAGCACTACCAGCACCTACACCTACTCAGACTGAAACACTCAAAAATAGATTAGATTTACCCAGTACAGGTGCGGAAATTCAGATTACCAATACCCAAGCTCTTACCCTCCAAGAAACCCTAGCTATCGCCTTCCGCAACAATCGCGACGTACAAGTCGCCCGTCTCACCATCGAGCGCAGCCAAGCGGCAGTTACTACAGCTCAAGCTGCTCAAGCCCTGCAAGTGGGACTGACGGCGAACGCAAGCAATCAAGGTGCGCCATTGTTTGTCGGTAGTGCCAATTCACCCAACCCCAGTTCTACCCAACTTCAGGGTGGACTCCAAGCTACTTATCCACTCTTCAATGCGGGTCGGGATGCGAGTAGCGTGCGAGCGGCTGAAGAACAGGTGAACTTCGACAAGTTGGATCTGCTTCGGGTCGAACAACTACTTCGAGGGAATGTTACAACTGCTTATTACAACCTCCAAGCAGCAGATTCCTCAGTGATCATCAACCAAGCCTCGGTGAGAGATGCCACCCGCAGTTTGAGCGACGCACAACTCCAAGAAAAAGCTGGAGTAGGTACCAAATTTGACATTCTCACCGCTCAAGTCCAGCTTGCCAATGCCAACCAAGCTCTGACCACAGCTATCGGTCAACAATTCATCGCTCGTAAAGGGATCGCTCAACTGCTCAGTGTCTCCGAAAAAACTGAATACAAGGCTGCCGATCCCGTCGTTGAAGCAGGTACTTGGCGATATTCTCTCGAAGATAGCATCATCATTGCCTTCAAAAATCGCCCCGAAATCAAGCAACAGTTGGTGCGCCGGAACATCAGCCAAAAACAAGAAATCGTTAGTGCTGCGGCAGATTCCGCCCAAGGCAACCTCTTTGCCAACTACAATATTGGCAAAGACATCAATTCTTCGTTTTCCGCCCAGGATAATTACAGCTTGGGTCTGCGGGTGAGTTGGAACTTCTTGGATGGCGGTGCCGCCCGATCTAATGTTTCCCAACAAAAGGTCAATCAACAGATCTCCGAAAATCAGTTGACGACTGCCCGAAATCAAATTCGGAATGATGTCGAGCAAGCATTCAGTGGGATTGGCACCAACAGAGCGAACATCGCTACGGCAACCACCGCCCTGCGACAGTCTGAGGAAAGTCTAAAACTTGCCCGTCTCCGCTTTCAAGCTGGAGTCGGCACCCAAACTGACGTGATTAATGCTCAAACTGTCCTCGCTAATGCTCGCGGCAATCGAGTTACGGCAATCCTCAATTATAATCGCGCTCTATCCAATCTTCAGACAGCAACATTAGTTGTACCATAGTAAATATTAACTAGAAAAAATATTATCTATCCCCTATCCCCTCACACCCTTATCCTCTTGGCAAAACCCCCAAAATTCTTAATAATCCTTAATATGTCATAATTTAATTTTGGGGGTATGGAGATGAGTGCGATTAAATTTATCAAGGAAGACAAGGAGATTATCGTCGCTCAGGGGTCAAATCTGCGGGAGAAGGCACTTCAGAACCAGATTGATATCTATACCTTCAAAGGTAAGCTGATGAACTGTGGGGGGATTGGCCAGTGTGCTTTGTGTAAGGTGGAAATTGTCGAGGGGATGGATAATCTTTCGCCGCGTACTGATTTTGAGAATCGCAAACTTGCGAAAAAGCCCCTAAATTACCGCCTTGCATGTCAAACCTTGGTCAATGGCGAAGTGAGTGTCAATACTAAGCCGTAGGCTAGTCGAGCAAGGTTCAGGAGTCACTTCCATCCCCTCCCCTAAGAACGCAGCATGAGACTTTCGCACTCACTGCGCTCAAGCCTTACTTCAAGCTATAGACTTGCACCGAGTGTTCCTGTATCTGGCACGCTCGGTGCAAGTGCTGAAGGTTTTTGATCGAATTACTTCCGGATTGAGCTACAGGAAATATGTCTCTTGGACTGCGCCAAAGGAGATCTCGCCAGCACCCCATCCCGATCTGTCCAAACGTGCCACTAGTCAACCGTAGGAGATGCAGATCGATCGTCAGATGGATGAGCTGGCGTACCGATCTCTTGTTTTGATGTCGGATCTTTCATCAGAAGATAGCTCCAAACTATTAGATCGAATTCTAGTCGATCTGGGGGCTTGAGTAGCAACGGAACCCAAAACCGTGTCAACAGTGAAATCCTCGTAGATTATAAAGTTTAAATAAATCTTTGTATCGAAATCAACCAATTCAAACACGATCTCAAACATTGACGATCGCA
>JAJAYU010000063.1 GCA_026786125.1 Chamaesiphon sp. | reverse complement strand
GGGGAGTGCCATCTGTACGCCCATTGCTGCGGGTACGCCAAAGCCCATTGTGCCCAGTCCTGCACTAGAGATCCAGTGACGGGGCAGGTTATTGAGAAATTGCGCTGCCCACATCTGATGTTGACCGACATCGGTTGTGTAGTAAGCGTCAGGTGCTTGATGACGACATTCGACGATCACTTCTTGGGGTGCGAGTAAACCTTCATAGCTGGGGGCAACCAGGGGATTGTCTACGCGCCAACCATCGATCGTTTCGAGCCAGGATTTAGTTTGTGAACCATTACGACCCAAACCCAGTTCCTGTATCCTGTGAAGTAGTTGAATCAATACTTGCTTGATATCACCAACGATCGGTACTTCTGGAGTGCGATTCTTACCAACTTCGGCTGGATCGATGTCGATGTGAATCACCTTGGCTGTAGCGGCAAATTCATCTAATTTACCAGTGACTCGATCGTCAAACCTAGCCCCAACAGCGATCAGCAGATCGCAATCAGTTACCGCCCAGTTTGCGTAGGCGGTGCCGTGCATTCCGAGCATCCCGACTGAGAGAGGATGAGTTTCATTAAAGGCACCTTTGCCCATCAGGGTCGTAGTGACAGGGATTTGGAACAGTTCGGCTAGTTGCTTAATCTCTGCATGGGCACTGGCAGAAATCGCTCCACCACCAACATAGAGCAATGGTTGACGACTGTTGGCGATCAGTTGAACTGCTTGATTAATCTCTGGCAAATCACCTTGAACGATCGGCTTGTATCCAGGTAAGTTGACGCAACCAGGTGCTACGGGGGTATAGTCACACAGCATCGCCCCTACGTCTTTGGGAATATCGATTAAGACGGGGCCAGGACGACCAGATGCCGCAATATAAAATGCTTCTGCGACAATTCGGGGTAGATCTGCTGGATCGCGGACAATGTAAGAATGCTTGACGATCGGTAGAGTGATCCCATAGATGTCTGTCTCTTGAAAAGCATCGGTACCAATGAAATAACTCGGAACTTGTCCGGTGACAACGACCAGTGGAATCGAGTCCATTTGAGCCGTGGCGATGCCTGTAACGAGATTTGTAGCTCCAGGGCCAGAAGTAGCAAAACAGACCCCGACCTGACCTGTAGCGCGGGCATAGCCATCGGCGGCATGTGCAGCACCTTGTTCGTGACGCACGAGGATATGCTTGATTTTACCTGCGGCTTCAAATCGATAAATTTCGTCATAAATCGGCAGAATCGCGCCACCAGGATAGCCAAAAATATGTTTGACACCATGACGGTACAGGCTATCTAGCAGCGCATAGGCACCAATCTGCTGTTGAGATTTGGGTGGAGCTATCGGCTGGACGATCGGTAATGACTGGGTAGTTGCTACTTCAAAGACACGTTGAGAAACCACAAATAGACCTCGTTAATTGGCGTTGGTGAAGGTGGATGGGGAGGGGGGGACTGGGGAGAGTGGATATATATTGTATCAAGATATATATTCTCGATCGATACACAATATATCTATTTTAATAAATTTAGCTGGTGAGTATCGCGTCAAGAAATTGCCCACACTCAGCAGCTAAAGCCTAAAACTGATCTATTTCATTGATCGATTTGCCCTTAGTATTGAGCCAATGTTCTCGGTAGAGTAATTCTAGCTGATTTCCTGCGCCGCGAAATAAGTTGATTTGACCGAAGATCAAGCTTTGAAACAGGCGATAAAAGCCAAGGCTGATGATCGCGACGATCATACCTGTCGCTGTAGAAATCAGTGATTCACTAATTCCTAAGGTTACGGTGCCACCTGCGGAAGTACCTAAGTCGCCCAATTTGATCCCACTTAGCGATCGAATCAATCCTAATACTGTACCTAATAATCCCAGTAGAGGAGCAAGGGCGATGATTGACTCTAGAGCTTTATCGCCCTTTCTCATGGTCGCAATCTCCTCCTCCGCCGATGCTTCGAGGGCGAGTTTAAATGTTTCAGGATCGGGATTTGTGCGCTTGAGTGGCGCGTAGAGAAATCTACCGATTGGTTTACGATTGCGCTCCTGTTTGGCAAGTTGGGCGGCGGTGTCCCATTGATCATTGGCACTAGCTTCAAGTACCCGCTCGACGAGTTCTTCTTCTTTCCTAGTTGTTTTGAACCAAAACCACAGCCGCTCAAAGATTGTCGCTAATGATAAGATTGACAGCGCGAATAATGGCCACATTGTAGGGCCACCTTTCTCAAATAATTCTCTAGCATCCATAATTTAGTTGATAGTTGATAGTTAACAAACTATCTGCTTTCAGTTTCTGGCAGATCTGTAGGTTGGGTTGAAGAATGAAACCCAACACACCCAGCTATCTGCTTTCAGTTTCTGGCAGTTCACAAAAATTGAGTCAAATGTATCTGCATTTACAGTAACATCTGACTAGCCCAAGCTGTGCAACAACTAGTAAAAGATCGATATTGTCACTGTCTTGGTTAATTCAGTCCGATCAATGTCAAAATAGTTCAGATAAAGATTTAGATTCCCTTCAGATAGTGATGAATATGTTGAATAGCCTGCAAACAGCCTTTGCTAGTAACCAAGTCCTCAAAGTCATCAGTGGGCTAAATAATTTCGATGCCGATCGAGTTGCTACTATAGTCAGAGCTGCCGATCGAGGTGGTGCTACATTTTTAGATATTGCTGCTGATGCTGATTTAGTGCGGATGGCACGTCAGCTCACCAATTTACCAATCTGCGTCTCGGCTGTTGAACCTCAGTTATTCGTTGCTTGTGTCGAAGCTGGTGCTGACTTGATTGAGATCGGTAACTTTGATAGTTTCTACGCTCAAGGGATTCGATTTGAAGCTGATGAAGTTTTAGCTCTAACTCTGGCTACTCGTGCCTTGTTGCCCCATATTACCCTGTCTGTGACTGTTCCCCATATCTTGACCCTAGACAAGCAAGTTGAGCTAGCGCAAGCTCTCGTGGCGGCGGGTGCAGACATCATCCAAACCGAAGGTGGTACTAGCAGTGCGCCAACTCATCCAGGTACCCTCGGCTTAATTGAAAAAGCGGCACCTACTCTAGCTGCTGCTTATGAAATCTCGCGCGCTGTTAGCGTACCTGTAATGTGTGCCTCTGGTTTGTCTAGCGTCACTGCACCCTTAGCAATTTCGGCTGGTGCTGCGGGTATTGGCGTTGGTTCGGCAATCAACAAGCTCAATGATGAGTTGGCGATGATTGCAGTAGTTCGCAGTTTAGTTGAAGCTTTGGCTGCTACTCGTGCTGCTGTTATTGTTTAGAGAATAGGGAATAGGGAATAGGGGATAGGGGATAGGGGATAGGATCATTAGAAACATCGACGGTTGAATTCTCGATCCAAACAAATCCCCTAATTCCCGATCCCCTCGATCGACAAATACCAGTTAAAATACAGAAATAGTCTCCTCCTGAATAATGGAACACTTTCTGTGATTTCTAACCTAATTGCTGACTTTCGGATTATTTTTGATCGCGATCCCGCTGCGCGTAACTGGCTAGAGGTTCTGTTCTGTTATCCAGGACTACAAGCTTTATCATTACATCGTTTTGCCCATTTACTGTATACGTTAGATATCCCTTTTGTTCCCCGATTCATCTCTTATTTGTCACGGTTTTTTACAGGAATCGAGATTCATCCAGGTGCAACAATTGGTAAGGGTGTATTTATCGATCATGGCATGGGTGTAGTGATTGGTGAAACAACAATTATTGGTGATTACGCCTTAATTTATCAAGGTGTTACGTTAGGTGGTACAGGTAAGGAAACTGGCAAACGGCATCCAACGCTGGGCGAAAATGTAGTGGTTGGTGCAGGTGCTAAAGTATTAGGCAATCTATTAATCGGCAGCAATGTCAGAATTGGTGCGGGTTCAGTGGTACTGCGCGATGTACCATCAGATTCTACTGTCGTCGGTATTCCTGGGCGGATTCTGTATCGAGCAGGGGAGAAAATGGGGCCATTAGAACATGGTAATCTACCAGATACAGAAGCAGAAGTAATTCAGGCATTACTTGATCGAATTGAGAGTTTAGAAAAACAAGTCCAGAAGATCCAAGTCGAACAAACTTGCAATGCGATCGCTCAAGGGATTGAAACTCCCTCAGCAGAAGGAATTGAGCTACCACCAAGCTGTCAATTGGAAGATAGAGTTATTCGCCAATTTTTAGATGGTTCAGGAATTTAGTCTTGTCGATTGTAATCTACAGGTAGGGTTAATTCATGAATTAACCCTACTGTAGCTCGCATCAAAAATTACTTATCGTCCTTATCTTTACCTTCTAACCGAATCACTCTGCGTCTCAACAACCGAGTTTGGCGAGCGTTGTCAGCTAGTTCATAGTTAAGGTCATCATTGTAAGACATTAAGGATTTAAAACCCTCGCGGATCATCACATTTTGAGTACCTTCAATACTATCAATCCGATGACGAAGATCTGTGACATCTTCACGGAGAGCATTGATATTTTGGTTGATGGAAGTAATATTCTGATTGATCCCAGAAATATTTTGCTGTGTAGCCAACATATTTTGTTGCATGAGTTCGCCCAATTGAGCAATTTGAGACTCGATCCGATCGAAACGCTCTTCTGACATATGTTATGGTAGAGTTAATGATTATTTTGATTTTGAAATACGGCTTTAGCTGATACCTAAAGCCGTATTTCTATTGTAAGCCAATATTGCGAAGTATATTAATTAGGGACTTGTGAGCTAGATCGATTGTCGAAATAGTTGGATGCTGATAATCGATCGAGGTATGGTAGATGGTGCCAGGTTGCATTAGACTAAATTTAAACCCCGCATTTACCCCACTAAAATCTCGATAATGATAAACAAACCATTAGCAGCTCTGTGTTTGGGCTTAGTTTCACAATTAGGTTATGTACCAGTTAGTCTTGCTGCTAACGAGGCTAAGCCTGTCGATAAAATCATTGGCTGCGATCTGATGGTTGCTGGTGGCGGCTTGAGTGGTACGGCGACGGCTTACGAGGGCTTACTAGCTGGCAAAACGGTCTGCATGACGGAGATTACTGACTGGGTGGGTGGACAAATTACCGCCCAAGGTGTGTCAGCTCTGGACGAACGCCCCACCCAACGTGCTAAAAAATATTTCCCTCGCGGTTATCTGGCATTTCGGCAAAAGATTCAGGATTATTATGGCAAACTAAATCCTGGTGATTGCTGGGTGAGTGAAGCTTGCTTTCTACCCAAGGATGCTCACAATATTTTGTACGGGATGCTGCGGACAGCGGAGCGCAAAGGGAAAGGACAATTACATTGGTATCCCAATACTGTCGTCAAAAATCTGATCGTCGGCAAAAGAGGTGATGGACAAGAAATTAATGGCGTGGTAGCAATTCAACATACTCCCCAGCCTGGAACTGTGCCTATAAATACCGAAACCCTATCCCAGACGATCGAAGATGCCTATAGTTATCGGGATTCGCCCAGGTTTCAGAAGCAGAAGATTATTTTTATCCCGCCTTATCGCACACCCAAGCAGCAGGCATCTACGCCCGCAAATTGGTACGTGGTTGATGCAACTGAGACGGGTGAATTGGTTGGGCTGGCAGATGTGCCCTATCGATTGGGACTCGATCCTCGATCTGCGGAGGAGCCTTCATCGGCTAGTACTACAGGCGATCCTTACTGCACCCAGGGATTTACCTATCCCTTTGCGATGGAAACTATGGCGACTCCCCAGCCCCAGACACCACCACCTTTTTATGCACAGTACGCACCCTACTATAGCTACGAACTCAAACGACTAGCTGATTTTGGGGTAGTTTATAGCTATCGGCGGATCTGGAGTCCAGGGGAAGGAAAACCAGCCAAATTCGGCGGGATTAACTACACTGCCCCAGCCCCTGGAGATATCTCCATGCAAAACTGGACATGGGGCAATGATTATCGTCCTGGGAGTGCCCAAGATAACCTGATCCTCGATCGATCCCAACTCCAAGCTGGCAAACAATTGGAACCAGATGGCTGGATGGGTGGGCTTCGCACTGATACCCTCCGCAAAGGTGAAGAAAATGCCCAAGGATTCTATTACTGGTTGGTAGCTGGTGAAACTGATTCCCGCGCCAATCCCGACCCCAAATCACCTAATCACTGGGTCAAAACGCCCAATCCCAACCAACGCTACCTCAGTGGCCTGAATTCGCCGATGGGTACCGCCCACGGTTTGTCCAAATATCCGTACATTCGCGAAGGGCGGAGAATTATCGGTAGACCTAGTTATGGGTACAAGGATGGATTTGTAGTTTCAGAGATGGATATGAGCCGCAACAACCTGCTTGACACCAAGAGACTAGCAAACCTCTCCCCAGAACAAGAACGTCAGTTACGGGCAGATTTAGCGGGGGATAAGGCATTAAATGTCTTGACTGGAGACACCAATGTACCTACTCGCAATCGATCGACTATTTATGCTGATACAGTTGGGATTGGTCACTATGCGATCGATTTTCATCCCTGTATGCAAAATAGCCCCCATGAATCTCCCAACAATACCGAACGAGCGGGTTCGCGCAATGGCGAAGGGCAAGCCTACCCCTTCCAAATTCCGCTCCGCGCCATGATTCCCCAAAAAATTGATAACATGTTGGTAGCTGGTAAAAGTATCGCCACTAGTCATGTCGCCGCTGCCGCCTACCGGATTCACTCCTTTGAATGGTCTGCTGGTGCCGCTGCTGGTACTACCGCCGCATTTGCCCTCGAACGGGGTCTGACACCCGCTCAAATCGTCGAATCGCTGCCGAACCCATCACCCGCGATTGTCGAGCTACGCAAGCGGCTAGAAGCCAATAACAACCCGACATCCTTCCCGAATACTTCGATTCTCAATAATAATTGGCAAGATTGGAAATAAATTTCTATGGTGTTTACGACGGATCGGTCTAGTCAAGCAGTTCTCTCACCACCCAAGCCTTACCCAAATTTTAAGGTCATCGTTTTGAATGATGACTTTAATACGTTTGAGCATGTGAGTACGACATTGATGACTTACTTACCAGGGATGAGTGAAGAACAGGCGTGGGAACTAACCAATCAAATCCATTTTGAGGGTCAAGCGATCGTTTGGGTCGGGCCGCAGGAGCAAGCAGAGCTGTATCACCAGCAGTTACAGCGGGCAGGTTTGACGATGGCTCCACTGGAAGGAGCTTAGATAATTGATAATTAATAATTGATAATTAATAGCGAAAAGTTCGGTGGCTTAGATATAGGGTACCCTATATCTAAGCTTTTACTAGTTTGATATTGGTGCCAGATCTGCAACAATAAGTCGATCGCTATCTAAGCTTCGGACAAACGGTTGAACGTCCCGATCCTTGCTGCTCTAAACAGGGCTGTTGATAGGCATCATCAACTGCTGGAAGTGGTGGAATTTGACCGAAGATCATTTTGCAACTAAGGTCTTCAAAATTGGGTGTCATCGTCAGGGGAATCCCAAACTTTTCGGTGAAAAATGATTGGGTGGGTACTTTGCACATATTCACGCACATGCCCACGCACCCACTATCAGCAAGATAACGGCATTTTTTGATCTGGACTGCCGATGGTTGCGATCGAACTGTCCCATCAGGCAAGTCTATCTCAGCTTCAGCGACCTCACAAGGCCCCACCAACCAGCCAAACATCCGCGCGGCGAACCAAGCATTTATTACGCAGACTAGCCGCGTCGGGGCAAAGAATGTCCGAATTGCCCATAACACTGGAACGGGCACAAAAGATTGCAAGATCTGTGCGACGACGATCTGCTGTTGCTGGGCATTCCGCCCCTGCATGATTTGTTTTGACAAATCGACTACACCACTGTAACCCCTCAATTGGGTGCCTGTGCCCAATGCCTGGGACATTTTATACGAAAATAGCCAGATGAATAATCGATCGAGTAAGTTGTCGTTGTATTCGTCGGTGGCGGTAGTTGGTAAGGCTTTAGGCTGCATACTCCTTTCTCAGTGAAAATTAGACATCTAGTGTCGTGAGTGGATGGTGGGTAGTAAACCTCTATTTCTTGGGTCGGAAGGGAGCTATTTTCAAATCAGCGCGGCAAGAGTCACTCCTGATGATCTTAACTATATTTCCCCCAAATATCAGGGGGTGAATCCACGGTAAACCTCACAAAAAAGCTGGGGGGTACCCAGCTATACTTTTTTAGATTGATTGAGGTTGGAGCGAAAACTACATCAAGCCAAGAAAGTGTACAACTCCTTGTCCAGTGACTAACTCAGTGACAACAGCGGCGACAAAACCAAGCATCGCCAGTCTTCCATTCAAATTTTCTGCTGAAGGTGTGAAACCAAATTTTCCTTCTTCTTTCTTAGCTTGCATAGTTTCGCCTCTAGAGTAGTGTAAGTATTTGTTAATGCCGAAATTAATCAAATGTAGCGAACAAATTGTAAGATGATTACTCTTATTAGATACTCGATACTAATC
>JAJAYU010000062.1 GCA_026786125.1 Chamaesiphon sp. | reverse complement strand
TCGGGATTATAAAGATAAGAGATACAGGGCTTTTCAGTATGAAATTTGATAATGTTTGCATCTTCAGTATCACCAATATTCCGACTCGCACAACCTTCATATAGTCGAAGTTTTGGATCGATTTGATTCAATGCTGAGATATGGACATACAAAGCCATCGGTAATAGTTTACCAATGTGACTGTGCCGACAAGCTTGCTTGATGATCCCTGGTTCACCAATTTTAAATAATAATCGATCGGCAACTTCGCAGGCTTCATCATAGCTGCCGAAAAAAGCTTTGATATCGGCACGGATAGCTGGAGACAGATGCTTAATGCTGCGTCCTTTGCCAAAATGTGCTAGAGCTAAATAGACTTGTAAATCTAGCGATCTTTGATAAGCAATTGCATCCCATTCTGCTTCGTCAGTAGCTGTTAAAACAATTTGAAATGCACGTCTGAGATTGCCAAATTCTTGATTTAATTCTGCTTCTGAATCTAGTTCGCCCTTGATCGGAATTCGGCCGCGTTGACTGACAAAATTCATCAAAGGTGCCAGTTGAACTTGATAGTCTTCAAATCGTTTGCTTTCAATCTGCACTCGTGGCGTAGACATCCGCGTATATAATCTCGCCGCTCGGAAACTCTCTGCTTGAGCAGCATCCCGAAATACCAAAAATACCCCTAATCCAATTGGGATCGCCTCAACAGTTAGGACTCGATCGATATATTCTTTTAATTCTACTTGCTGATAGTATTTCTGAAATGTATTGCGCTTAGTTAAAATTCCATCTCCATAAGCTAATACACCGCGTAAATCATTGACTAAAATCTGAGCAGCAACGATTAATACTTGCTTGGTTAATTCCCAGGCATGTACTAATGCTCGATCACGTTCTGCTGGATCTTCAATCACATTGATGATATAGCTTAGATTAACTACATCTGCCGATCGAATTTCAACATCTGGAAAATAATAAGGATCCCAGCCTTCACAAATATAACCAGATGACTTTAACCTTTGGACATCCCCACCAATGCCACAACCATAATCAAAGATAGTCGTCTCTGTTGTAATAATACCCGACTCGATCGCCAACCGCACCGGACGCGATAATTCAACCCGCGTGATCGCCGCGCGATGTCGTTCAACTTCCAATCCATTTGGTATTTGCATCTGTCGATCTTCCGCTCTGAGCGGTAATTTTCGTACAAATAGTGTAGATATCATCTACGCTAGCGGATAGATATCTCTAAATTGCCAACTCCCAGTATTGTATGTAAAAACCGCATAGCACAGAGCTACATTGTCGAATTATTTGAAGATTAAAAAAATTTGGTGACTAAATTTGCAATTTAGGGTGTCTTCAGGACGTATGATAACGTGTTGGCAACAATAGTTGCTAAGAGACGGATCATCAGGGTGTCGAGCTACATTGTTTACGGAAGGATCGAGTGCGATCGAAGGATGAGGGAATGACTATGAATATGCCAGATATGGCGATTACGGAAATTCGAGCTAGAGAGATTCTCGATTCCCGTGGTCGTCCGACAGTAGAAGCCGAAGTATACTTAGCCAATGGTGGATTTGGGCTAGCTCAAGTCCCTAGTGGCGCGTCCACAGGTAGTTTTGAAGCTCACGAATTGCGGGATGACGATCCCAGCCGCTACGGGGGCAAAGGTGTGCTCAAGGCGGTTGCCAATATTGAGGACAAAATCGCCCCAGCATTAGAAGGCATGGATGCTTTCGATCAAATGGCGATCGATCAAACCATGATCGAGTTAGATGGCACACCAACTAAGTCTAAGCTCGGTGCTAACGCTATTTTAGCGGTATCTCTTGCCAACTCCAAAGCGGTTGCTAATGCTCTGGGAGTACCACTCTATCGCTACCTGGGTGGCCCTTTAGCCAACTTGCTACCTGTACCATTGATGAATGTGATCAATGGTGGCTCTCACGCCGCAAATAACATCGACTTCCAAGAATTTATGATCGTGCCTGTCGGTGCGACTTCTTTCAAGGAAGCCCTCCGCTGGGGAGCCGAAATATTTGCCGCTCTGAGCAAAGTTCTAGACGAAAAGGGTCTCTTAACTGGAGTAGGGGATGAAGGCGGCTTTGCGCCCAATTTAGCATCCAATCAGGCATCATTAGAACTGCTGATGGCAGCGATCGAATCCGCTGGATATAAACCTGGGGAACAAGTTGCCCTCGCCCTCGATGTCGCTGCGAGTGAGTTTTACAAAGATGGTAACTATATCTACGACGGTAGTAGCCATACTCCTGGTCAATTTATCGACTATTTAGCCGACCTTACTACCAAGTATCCGATCGTCTCGATCGAAGATGGATTGCACGAAGATGATTGGGCAAACTGGCAATTACTCACCCAGAAAATTGGCTCAAAAGTTCAACTGGTTGGTGACGATTTATTCGTAACTAATTCCACTCGCTTACGCCAAGGGATCAAGGAGAAGTCAGCGAATGCGATTTTGATTAAACTCAATCAAATTGGTACTCTCACCGAAACCCTCCAAACGATCGATCTGGGTACCCGCAATGGTTTTAAATCGATTATTAGTCACCGTTCTGGCGAAACTGAAGATACGACAATCGCCGATCTAGCAGTTGCTACTCGTGCGGGTCAAATCAAGACTGGTTCCCTTTGTCGGAGCGAACGGGTGGCGAAATATAACCGCCTGCTGCGGATTGAAGATGAATTGGGCGAGCTTGCTGTCTATGCTGGATTAGAACAATAGATTTACTCACATCTTGTATCAATCTTAAAAACTAGTAAAAGCAGAGATCTTCGGGTACCCATAAAGCGGCATTTTTATGCGGGGGTTCTCCCCGCATAAAAAAATGACAAGACAGCGGTGCGCTTTTATTGGCGGGGTTTCCCCCCACCTAAAAAAGCAACAACACAGGGCACCCCAACCCAAAAAAACAGTATGGGGGGCCTTTATGGGTTGCCTAGCAGGGTGTTATACACATC
>JAJAYU010000061.1 GCA_026786125.1 Chamaesiphon sp. | reverse complement strand
TCCCACGGTTTATGCACCGCACCGAGTTCGTTACCGAGATAACGAGCGGGTTTGAGGATTTCAGGAGTAATGAGACTATCTACTGCAACTGCCACGATCTTGCCTCTGTTTCGGATTGTTTGGGCGATTATCTATCGTAGCGCGGATCTGGTGATGTGGGATTGGGATATTATTGTATGCGTTCGGAATTCAGAAACTGATAGTTATCCCTCAGCTAACTCTACAAGAAAAGACATTAACAAATTTTCAATACTTAGTAATTTTCATCTAGTGAATGGGAATCTTAGATATAGGTTAATAACATTTATCATTTAGAGTTGAAATATGCAACGTAAATTTGAGTACATGAGGGTTCACTATCACGAGCCTAATCACCTTGTTAACAGCACTGAATTTATTAACTTTTATGTGAATAATGAAAAGAAATCCAGAAAAAATATAAATGCAAATAAATTCTGGGATGACATGGGTAAAGATGGTTGGGAAGTAAAAGGTTATTCAGTTCATCCAACAACATTCCATTTTGTAATATTCCAGAGAGAAATATTTTAAAATAGACATCCTTCACTATTATGAATTCTTAGTGCGAGCTAAAAGCAGAAAACGTATTAGCGAGTAAAGTCTATGAAAGAGATATTCTAGCTGTTCTAGAGTAAGTGGTTGTTTACCAACTTCAAAATGCCGTAGTTGAAACTGATTTCCGATATCAGTCAGAGCCTTAGCTTCTTGGTCTAGATAATTATAGAAATATGTATTATTAGTTGCTCGATCAAGAAGTAATTTGACAGAATTCTTTTTATTTTCAGGATTCTCCAAAGACTTAATTCGTTCCCACGAATCCCAGAGCTTTTCTGTTGCATCTTGAAGAGATTGAGGTGTAGGATCTTTGAATTTTCTACATGCTTCTTGAAGTAATTCATCAAGAGTCTCATCACCACTTATAGGAAGACTCCTCATAGCATCTAAGAGGATCGGAGAAACTGGTCTCAATTCTATCAATCGGCTAATATCTCGAACAAGAGGATCTAGTATCTTTGTTGTAAATGCTCTAAAGAGTCTTGGAAGATCCCCACTATTTTCACCACAATATTCTTGTATAAAATTTATCAAAGAAATATGGTTTGAGCGTTCTATCTCTCGACAAAGTTCTACTTGTATAGCGACACGATTGTCCATATTAATAGGCCATTGAATCCCACAGTTACCGATTGATTCTTCCCGCCACGTTTCAAAGTCAATAGATGGAAGAACCGATGTCAAGAATCTATCAAGAGGCTCTTTTCCAAATAAAGAGACGATACGCTTTAGGGTATTATCAGCTTCGTCTGGAACTGAAGAATTGCGGAAATCAGAAATTGCATCCTTAATTTCATTAAGAGAAGCAATCAAAACCGAGTTAGCAGGAGTCACGAATATAAACTAGTATAATATATAATTAATATTATCTCATAAATAGAGATGATGAATGTACACCATAGATAAATTAACATCAATCAAACTAGCCCATTAACTCTGGATATATTAGATCGATTCTGATTTGTGGATTTGTATGTTTGATAAGTGTTGGGAATTGGGGACTCGATCGTTTGGTTGTAATATAATAGGTATTGCTTTGTTTTCCCAGCCTAAATAATGACTGATTCCCAGCAACAGGCGCGAGAAATACTCGATCGATTGGTATTCAAAGATTTCGAGCTATGTCTAGAAATCGACCGAACCTTTAATAAGTTACCTCGTGCGCCTGGTATTTATGCAATTCGTCATCGCACGGATGGATTGTTATATTTAGGAAAGACAAACGATCTGAGTACGAGGTTCAACGGGGGACACAAAGCATTTACTTGGGCGTGGCTCGATCTTTATGCACCCAATGATGTGAGGATTGCCATTGAGAGGCTCGATCGATGGGGAAAACCAGGGTTATTATTAGAACTAGAAGCAATTTTGCTTAGATCCACCGAACCGCCTTATAACGTTAAGATTCCTATGGAGCGTTAAAGCTATGCAATCGAAGACTTTAGAACAACTTACACCTGCGGCGGCTCAAACGATCCTCGAAAACTTGCCAGAGCGGATTAGAGCAGCCTTTATCGATCGAGCTACTGAAATTGACTTTCCAATTGAGGCAGTTGTCGAAATGGCTTTGGCTGGGTATTTGGATAGTGAAGCGATCGGATTTGTTGATTGTACACCGAATCGCAGTCGGAGTTAGGGTATAGATATACGATCGATGCACAGAGGCTACACCAGCGGCTAGATTGATTTTAGATATTTCGCCATCTGCCAAATTAAGCTACACTTCCCCGTTTTCTTGTCTCCTTGTAGGATGTGCTGACATTCTTGATACCAGTTTTGATTAGTTCTCGTTCTAGTAATGCAAAAAAGCTTGATCGATCTGCACCTCTGACGACAGCTTGATTGTGTGATTCGGCTAGCGCGACAGGATAGCCATAGCCCTTATTGACTTGAGAAATAATCATACTTAAAGTCACCTCAGCTAAAGCTCGATCTTGAGCTACCCAGGCGGGAACTTCAATGCGGGCGATTTCTGTACCAACGTTGAGGTAGCAGAAATAAGTCTTCTGAGCATCATCGTAATAATCTAAAATCTTGGCAGTACTTTTCCACCAACAGCTTCGTTGTCCTGGGGCTAACTGGGTATTCCATAAAGTAGTGTCTCGCAAGCCTTCAAACTGCTGACAGGGGAGCTTTGTGGCATCGCCACAGTGGAGTGGGCAATCGGGGACATCGTGGGGACAAGTCACTAACCGCAATAGATTGAGATTGTCGATACTACGAGAAGCACTAAGATAACCGACAATCGGAATCCCTGCTAATCGAAGCTGCTCCCACGCTGCTAAAATCGGCGTGAGAATCCGCTCCCGCGCTTCTACTGGCAATTGTTCTAGAAACCAGTAGACAAGTGAGCCATCCACCATCGCCAAGGTGGGTACACGGGGTTTAGCTGGTTTGGAAATCGCCTCAATATCATCAAACCCAAACGGTGGATTGACCCGGTTACAGCCCAATTCTGCTAGGACTGTTGCTTCAGATACCGCCCGCCTGTAACCCAGCCATTCTTCGGTACTAATTCCCCACTGACGGGAAATATATAAATCTTCTTGCTGATAAAAAACTTCAGGAATACTATCCAGCAGTGGGTGCAAATTCTGCCCATAGTGAATCATCACTCTACCGATATTAATTAGGTAGCAATAAGCAATTTCATGATGACTGGGGGCAATTTGGGAGCCATCTGTGGCGAGTACAGTCTGCTGCGCTGGCGGCGCGGCGATATCAATGCGGGTATCTAGCGGTTCGATCGGTATAGATGTATTAAAAAATAGCCTATTCCCCCACTGCTGCTGGATCTGGTCGATTTCTGCTTGTCGCTGGGCTGCCTGCTGGAGTGATGAGATTGCTAGTTGTAGCCGCTGCTGATTTGCCGCAGTCTCTCGGACTAAATGTTGACCGATTCCAGGGAGTTGTTTGGCAACTTTATTAATGTCTAGCATGGAGAGAGGGGATAGGGTATAGGGATTAGAGGATAGCGATTAGGGCTAATTTCAGATGTTTTTATCCCCTATCCCCTGTTCCCTATCCCCTTCTGTGAATAGCATAATGGCTGGTAATTGAGAACTATCGATCGAGAACAACTTAAATATAAGCAATTTCGCGATCGAGCAGTCAGCAGTTACCAGCCACTATTGATGGATAAACTAGTTTAAAACTAGAATCTACCACCCTTTTTCAGCTTGAGCTAAGACATAAGTAGCAACATCTTCGATTTGAGCAGCAGAGAGTCTACCACCAAAAGCAGGCATCGCGTTTTTACCGTTGGTAACTTGGGTAGTGATGGCAGCGATCGAATTCATGCCATACTCAGCCAAGGCTTCTTTTTTGAGGTTCTTGTTGGCCATGATCACATTGTTGCCACCAGCATGACAAGCAGCGCAGTTTGCACTAAAGATTTTGGCTCCAGCAGCAGCATCGCTAGCTAAAGCAGGGGTACTAAACGTGATGGTGAATAATGCAATTGCTACTGCAAAGATTGAAATTAGCTTTTTCAAAACGGTTCTCCTCTAAAAATTTAACTTAAGGAACAAAAATTATCGCTCACGTTATTCTACCCACGATCTTGGGTGGTAAGCAACAAAAGTAGTTACTATATCGAAACTTTAACAATTTCGAGCTTGAGCCACTGCCTTAATGCGCTTTCTGGTTGGGCGATCCTCCCAAAGAGCGCATTTGCGATTAAATGCTTGAGCATCCCAAACACCAGCGGTTAATTACTATCTAACGGTTTTACCACCGCCCCATTGCTCGCCCACGATTTTAGGTTGCATGAGGATATGTCCAGCAATTGCGTACATATTATCTTCTGACAGATTCTTCATTTCAGTGAAGATATCGGCACTATCCATACTAGGGTGCAGCTCAGCAATTGGAGTTTCGCCATCGTAGGTAGTTGGATGATGCATGTAGTCTACTAGGGCGACAATATTGTCGCGGGAAGGTGTTGCACCAGCTAGATCTACAGGGCTTAAACCCACGTTAAAGTCAGTTTTGGTGACTCCACCAGCATGACATTGAGCGCAAGTAGAGGCAAATAGGGTTCTACCTTGATTGACTTGCTTGAGATTGAGGGTGGCAGTTTCACCCTGTGCATTTAACTTGACTGTGCGCGTTGCCGCATCGAGTTCGATCGCGTTAGCACTGGTAACTAAGGTTTGGAATGCAAACAATATGGTTGCCACAGCCAGCAACAGGAATCGCTTGAACATGATTCTCCCTCAAAAAGATAACTTTAATTTAAATGATAATTTCACAATACAGCCAGACCGCATTGCTACAGCTTGGGACAATCCCATTGCCATCTCATATTTTAACTATCATCCCATCATCCACCCATAGATGCTTCGATCTTTACTCATAAAGTAAAGAAAAATTTACAATTAGGGGATAGGGATTAGGGGATAGAGATATAAGGACGCTTGCGTCCTGAGCAAAACATCAGCCTGACTATCCCCTATCCCCTAATCCCTAATCCCTACCTGTGATGCAATCTCACCAACTGAGCCACTGTATGTTTAAGCTGTGTCCGCGGTACGATTTTATCGACAAAACCTTTCTGGAGCGAGTATTCTGAGGTTTGGAAATCGTCGGGGAGTTTCTCGCGGAGGGTTTGTTCGATCACTCGTCTACCTGCAAAGCCGATGGTGGCTTTGGGTTCGGCGAGAATGATGTCACCGAGCATCGCAAAACTGGCGATTACGCCGCCTGTAGTGGGATGGGTGAGAATGGGTAGATAGAGTAATTTTGCTTCACGGTGGCGTTCTAGAGCAGCAGAGATTTTGGCCATTTGCATTAGACTCAGCATCCCTTCCTGCATTCTGGCACCACCTGAGGCACAGACGATCGCTACAGGCATTCGATGTTTGGTAGCATGTTCGATCGCGCGAGTAAGCTTTTCGCCGACGACAGAACCCATGCTGCCGCCCATAAATTGGAAATCCATTACCCCCAATGCCAGAGGTGAGCCTTCAATTTTACCTGTGCCAGTCAGGACAGCATCAATTAGCCCTGTTTTGTGCTGAGTGTCGCGAATTCTGTCGCTGTATGCCTTGATGTCTTTAAACTTGAGCGGGTCCATCGGCTGGATCTGTTCATCTAGTGGACTCCAGGTATCGGCATCGATGAGCTGTTCGATCCGCTCGTGACAGGAGACGCGCTTGTGATGACCACACTCTAGACAAACCATCTGGTTTGCGATGATGTCTTTAGAATAAGCGATCGCATTACAATCTTGACATTTTGTCCATAGCCCATCGGCAATCTCCCGCTCCTGTTGTTGTTGTATACTGGGGCTAGATTTGGGACGATCGGCAAACCAATCAAAGAGAGAGCTGATTTGGGACATATAGTGGTTATTTCTAGACTGTTTTCTTTACTACAAAGAGCGATCGACAAATAATCGATTTTGTCAGTTAGATCTCATATTATCTCGTGTTTGGGGCAAATTTTCTAGCTTAATATTGTGAGAAATGGTTACATCGATCGAGTAGGATTACTGATAGCCTAGACAATTTTATCGATAGTGGTGCGATAAGATTTAGTTAATTGCCATACCACTCTGTCGAAGCCATGAGCTATTGTCTTTGGCATGTCCAAACATCTTAATAGTACGGTAATGTCACGGGGCACAACTGGGGGGACAATGGGCTATGCACCACCAGAACAAATTCGGGCAGGAGTCGCTTATCCAGCCAGTGATATCTATGCTTTGGGAGCTACCTGTATCCATTTACTGACTACCATTACTCCCGATCGACTGTATGATTTCATGGTTAATAAATGGACATGGCGACAAGAATTAGCCACTCAAGAAAGACCGATTAGCGATCGATTAGCCAATGCAATCGATCGAATGTTAATGAATGAAGTCCAGGATCGTCATCAATCGATCGCTTGTATTATTGCTGCGTTAGCTGCACGACCTGTAAATAATTGGCGACTCAAAGCAATGATCGGTGCTGCAATCTTGGCCACCACTACAACTGGATTGGTTGCCTATACAAATCGAGAACAGATTGAATGTCAATTAGGTGGATATAATCAATTCTGTGTTCAACCAATTGCCCGATTGGAACCACAATCACCAAAAAAAATTGGCGATGTCCTTTATTATCCCTACTTATCAGCCACAGATAGTCAGGGTAAATCAGCAGAGATTAACATGGCAGTATTAAGCGATCGATATGAATGGCAATTAGGATCTGATAATCAAGTAAAACTCAAAGGACAAACTCAAGCAGTCCCAATTTCGATCCTTAAAAAAGAACTAGAAAAACAAGGCATATTTAAAATTATGGATAATCCGAATCGGATTATTGCCCTGGGTACAGCATCTTGTGAAGGAGCTGGTTTGATCGAAGAAACACGGGCAATGAATCGAGGCAAAGCAATTCAATCGCAACTTGTCAAACAATTATTTCAGGTCAAAGAATACCCAGTCCTAAATCTAGGTCAATTCAAACGTGATAACTGCAAACTAAATACTACAGCAAGCTCTTTTCAGCGAGGCTTAATAATCGTCGGGATGCGAAATGAAACCGCAGGCTTGGAAGTCAAAGCAGCACTATATCAACGACTGGGAAAAACAATTAAAGGTTTAAACCTCAATGATTATTCTCAAGGCAGCTTAGAGAAATTTGCTTTGCAACAGTAATTTGGTGGATGGTGAATAGTGAATAGTGGATCGTAGTTAAGCTTGCTCCCAGTCCCCCAGTCCCCCAGTCCCCCAGTCCCCCAGTCTTCCAACTCCAATATCCCAAACATGAACGACAAATTCCCCGCATTAGCAAATAAATTCTACTTCAATTACGGTGGACAGGGGCCATTACCTCAAGCTGCCTTAGATGCCATATTTGGTGGATATCAGCAGATTCAATCCCAAGGGCCATTTGGGATCAAAACTAGCAAATTGGTGATTCAAGAGTCAAATTTGACCCGTCAGGCGATCGCTTTAGAGCTAGGTGTACCAGCAGGATCGATCGCATTAACTGAAAACGTCACGGCTGGTTGTAATATTGCACTGTGGGGGATAAATTGGCAACCTGGAGATCGAATTCTCGTCTCTGATTGTGAGCATCCAGGCGTAATTGCCAGTATCAAAGAAATCTGTCGCCGCTTTCAAGTATTGATCGATTTTTTTCCATTACTAGCTACTTTAAATAGTGGCGATCCGGTTGAGGTAATTACGGCATATTTACAACAGCAAACTCGATTGGTTGTACTCAGTCACGTCCTATGGAATACCGGACAAGTATTGCCGTTAGCTGAAATCTCTGCAGCTATTCATCAGTATCCCCAGGCAACCGATAGGATTTATATTTTAGTAGATGCAGCTCAATCAGTCGGATTATTGCCATTAAATTTAGGTGAATTAGGTGTAGATTTTTATGCATTCACTGGGCACAAATGGTGGTGTGGGCCGGAAGGTGTCGGCGGATTGTATATTCGTCCCGATCTAATTGAAGATTTAGATCCAACATTTATTGGCTGGCGAAGTTTGGATTATAGCAAACCAGATCTACCTCTAATTAATGATGCTCGTCGCTATGAAGTTGCGACATCGGCATATCCTTTATATGCTGGATTACGAGCATCGATCAAACTCCATCAAGAGTGGGGCAGTTCGATCAATAGAGCAACTAAAATCATTAATTTAGCTACTTATCTGTGGGAGCAGTTACAACAAGTATCAGGGATTAAATGCCTAAATCAGACAGCTCCACAATCGGGTTTAGTTTCCTTTCAAGTCGAATCGAGAAATCATGGTAAATTAGTGCAAGCATTAGAAGACGAGCATTTTTATCTACGAACAATCGTCGATCCTGATTGTATTCGAGCATGTACTCATTACTTTACGAGCACTGCTGAAATTGATGCATTAATTCAATGTTTAACTAAGCTGATAAAATAAAGACAAACATCTTCACACTCATGTTAAATCCTACCATCTATATTGCCATTACCGATCACGGTTTCGGTCACGCTGCTCGAACAGCTTCGATCGCTGGACACTTGCAAAAGCTATTGCCATCAATTGAATTGATCATCGTAACTACTGCGCCTAGATGGTTGTTGGAATGTTATATTGATGGTGATTTTATTTATCGTCAACGGGGGTTTGATGTGGGGGTAGTTCAGGCGGACAGCTTGAAAATGGATCTAGATGCGACGCTAGCTAAATGGCAAGATATTATCGCCAGAAAAGACGAAATTATTGCTAAGGAAGTAGCATTTTGCCGAGAGAACAACGTAATGTTAGTATTTGGTGACGCGCCACCACTAGCAACCGTAATTGCCAAGCAGTTGGGCGTACCTTGCTGGATGTCAAGTAATTTCGGGTGGGATTTTATTTACCAAGATTGGGGCGAGAGATTTGAACCAATTACTGAGTGGATTAGTGACTGTTATGGTCAATGCGATCGATTGTTTCGCACGCCGTTACATGAATCAATGGATCGATTCCCTGTAATTGAAGATGTGGGTTTAACTGGGGGCGATCCTAAATATTCACTAATCGAACTTAAAGTTAAATTCAAGCTGATCCAGCCCAAAGAACGCACAATTTTACTTACATTTGGCGGATTGAGTCTAGATGCAATTCCATATCAGAATGTCAGTCAATTTCCAGAGTATCAATTTATCACCCTCGATCGACATGCGCCAGATTTACCAAATTTAATCAAAGTTTTAGATAGAGCATATCGCCCAGTTGATTTTATGCCATTATGCGATCGAGTTGTTTCCAAACCAGGTTATTCAACCTATGCGGAAGCTCTGAAATTACAGGTACCAATTGTCTCACTTACTCGCGCTGGTTTTGCCGAAGCAGAAATTATTATTAATGGAATGCAAGATTATGGCTATCATCAGGTAATTAGTCCCAACCAATTTTTTAACACTAGTTGGGATTTCCTGAATCAATCATTACAACCGCCCAGAGTTGATCGTAAATTGAAGATTGATGGCAATCACTCTATTGCTAGCTCAATCATGCAGTATCTAAGCTAAAGCCTAAAGCCTAAGTCCCTGGTAATGCACGCAGTCGATCGGTCAAATGCGATCGATCTGCAAGTACCTTTAATAATGGGCCATGCTGTCCAAATTCAACAATACTAATACTAGCGACAGGCATCCCCAATCGATAGCGGAATCGTCCCGCATCGATACCTAGCAGACTGCACAAGAGGATCCGAATCGTTGCCTTGTGGGAAACAAGCAAAACATTGCCAGTGATGTGGTGCTGGCTAATTTCCTCAATTACGGCGAGGGCGCGAGCGGCGATTGCCATTGCTGATTCGCCGTCTGTGGGTGGATTCCAACCAGGATCTGCCAACCAGCGCAGATAATCATCATGATATTCCACGTCTACCGTCGCGACATCTTTACCCTCCCACTTGCCGTAGTTGATCTCTTGCAATCCATCCCGCACTTGCAACTCCATCTTCAGGGCATTTGCTAGCGGCTCCGCCGTCAAAATTGCCCGCTCTTTGGGACTGCAATAAATAGCTTCCCAGGGGGTGCTAGCATAGGCTGTGGCAAATACTTCAGCCATTTCTTCGCCATCGGCTGTCAAGCCTGGATCGATCGATCCACAGAATAGATTACCGCGACTAGATGCAGTTTGGCCGTGGCGCAGAAAGTAGAGATTTAGAGTCATAGTGGATCTTGATTAGTACTTCAACTATTAGCACTATTTTACGCTCCGATCGAAACTCTGCTAATATTAAAATCACAGGCAAGCTAAAAGATTAGCGTGTCTACATGCTTCTTGGAATAATAAATTGCCAGGAGTGGGTCGAACCCCACTTTTTTTGTTGTTTACTCCTACTCACAAGCAAGATCTCGATTCTGGCGATGTCCTCAATTATGAGCAGTTGCATCTCGCTAGCAACTAATCGAGACGAGATTGACATTAACTACAACCTATCTTTTAACCACTACCCATACTAGCCACTAGTTCCCTGCTACATCTATGGCTCATCCCCTGATTCCCCAAATTACCGACATTGCCAACCCAATCGCCGCAGAATTGGGGCTAGAAGTAGTCGCAGTCGCCTTTCATACTCACGAACGTCCACCATCACTGCGGATCGATATCCGCAATCCAACTGAGGATACTGGCTTACAAGACTGCGAACGCATGAGTCGCGCTCTAGAAGCT
>JAJAYU010000060.1 GCA_026786125.1 Chamaesiphon sp. | reverse complement strand
GTAACGTTCCGTTGAAATTTGCGTTTATAGCATAATTTGTGAATACAAATAATTTTATTAACAAAGAGCAGGGGTTTAAATATAGCTTTTCGATGCAAATCCGAATAACGCATTAATAAAATCCGATTATTGCATTAAGCTAGGCATTAGGTAACAGGAGATACTAAATATCTCAATTATTACCGTTAAGTTATGAGAACTAAAGTTAACTCTCACTAAAAATTCAATCTAGGCAGCGTCAAGCTAGCTAAGGATTATAGCCATGACTACCGCTACACAAGTCACCCAAAATAAATTCGAGCGACTCAAATCAGAAAAAGACGGACTAGCTGTCAAAGCCGAGCTAGAAGAATTTGCGCGGATTGGCTGGGAAGCGATGGATGAGACGGATCGGGAGCATCGGTTGAAGTGGTTGGGTGTATTTTTCCGCCCCGTCACCCCAGGGCGGTTTATGATGCGGCTCCGTGTGCCGAGTGGGATTACTAACAGTGCCCAATTGCGAGTATTAGGCGATATTATCCAACGCTATGGAGACGAGGGCACGGCAGATATTACCACCCGCCAAAGTATTCAACTGCGGGGCATTCGGATTGAAGATCTGCCAGATATTTTCCGGAAGATGGAAGCTGTCGGGCTGACTAGTATGCAGTCGGCGATGGATAATGTGCGAAATATTACGGGTTCTCCAGTGGCTGGCATTGAAGCGGGCGAATTGTATGATACCCGTGCCATGATTCAGGAATTACAGGATCGGATTATCAATAAAGGTGAGGGCAATCCTGAGTTTAGTAACCTACCACGCAAATTTAACATTGCGATCGCTGGTTGTCGAGATAACTCGGTTCATGCCGAAATTAACGATCTCGCATTTGTGCCTGCATTTAAGGATGATCTATTTGGATTCAATGTATTAGTCGGTGGTTTCTTTTCAGGTAAACGCTGCGATGCCGCTATCCCGATGAATGTCTGGGTGGTACCTGAAGATGTTGTGGAGTTTAGTTTGAGCATTCTCCGCTTATTTCGGGACAATGGGTTACGTGCGAATCGGACTAAAGCTCGGTTGATGTTTTTGATTGATGAATGGGGGATCGAGAAATTTCGCGTAGAGGCAGAACTAGTACATGGTAAAACTCTGGCAACCGCTGCACTCAAAGACGAGATCGAATGGGAAAAGCGCGATCACATCGGTGTTTATCCTCAGAAACAAGTAGGGCTAAATTATGTCGGGTTACATATTCCCGTTGGTAAACTTAATGCGGTGGACTTTTTTGAGCTAGCCCGATTAGCCGAAGTTTATGGTACTAGCGAATTGCGGTTTACAGTTGAACAAAATGCGATTATTCCTCATATTGCTGATGCCAAATTGCCCATTCTATTAAGTGAACCAATTCTGCAAAGATTTCAAGTCAATCCAGGTAATCTCACCCGCACAGTCGTCTCATGTACGGGTGCCCAATTTTGCAACTTTGCGATGATTGAAACTAAGCAATATGCAGTATCGGTAATTGATGCCATCGAAGCTCAAGTTGATATACCTAAGCCAGTACGGATTCATTGGACTGGTTGCCCAAATTCTTGCGGACAACCGCAAGTAGCTGATATCGGGTTGATGGGTGTGAAAGTACGGAAGGATGGTAAGACTGTTGAGGGCGTAGACATTTTTATGGGTGGTACGGTTGGGAAGGATGCCAAGCTAGGTGAGAAGGTGATGAAGGGAATTCCAATCACCGAATTAGATGCTGTATTAATTGACATATTGGTTAAAAAGTTTGATGCTGCGACTAAAATCTAATCTTGCTGATGAATTTCATCGCGATTTGTTTTGTTGTTTTGCCACCTGTTTTGCAAACTAAATTACCTTTATTAGAATAGGCTATCATTAATTTGATGGTCTATTTTTGTACTTGTATAATCCCATTCGATTGAGATTTTTACAGCAAAAATTCAGACTATTCTAAGAATCAGTATCTTACAATTCTAAAATCTAGTTTTGACCAATGATCTATCGCAATTTGTAGCAAAAAGCACAGTTTTGAAAGTTATTAAAAACGACAATGAATATGAAGTAATCAATGATTGTTTTATTAATTTAAATACGAGGAGCGATCGGTAGAGATGGGTCAATTTAGTCGCAGAAAATTTATATTGACTACTGGTGCAGCAGCAGCAGGTAGTGTCTTACTTAATGCTTGTGGTAAAAGTGGTAACAGCGATACTCCGACTACTCCTGGGGCTAGTCCCAGTCCGGCGGCGAATATGGCTCCTGGCGATGCACCGGAAGTAACCAAAGCAAAATTAGGATATATCGCCCTGACTGATTCTGCGCCCCTAATTATTGCTAAAGAAAAGGGACTGTTTGCTAAATATGGCATGACCGATGTCGAGGTACTCAAGCAAGCTTCTTGGCCTGTAACTAGGGATAATATCGAAACTGGCTCCACTGGGGGAGGTATCGATGGGGCGCATATTTTATCGCCGATGCCCTATTTCATGACGATGGGAATGACCAAAACCAAACAACCCGTACCAATGTACATTTTGGCGCGGTTGAATACTAACGGTCAGGCAATTTCTCTCTCGAACACTTACAAAGATGCTAAAGTCGGACTCAAAGGTGATGGCTTAAAAACTGCGATTGCTAAGGCTAAGTCCAGTGGTAAAAAAGATATGGTTGTGGCGATTACTTACCCTGGTGGTACCCACGATTTATGGATGCGTTATTGGTTAGCTGGAAATGGTGTCGATCCCAATAAAGATGTTTCAGTTGTACCGATTCCACCCCCACAAATGGTTGCCAATATGAAGACTGGCTCGATGGAAGCCTTCTGTGTGGGCGAACCTTGGAATCAGCGATTGATCAATCAAAAGGTTGGTTACAGTGCATTAGTTACGGGCGAACTGTGGAAAGATCACCCTGAAAAAGCCTTTGCAATGCGGAGTGATTGGGTCGATAAAAATCCCAAAGCGGCTAAAGCATTATTGATGGCAGTATTAGAAGCTCAACAATGGTGCGATAACCCAGCAAATCAGCAAGAGATGTGTACGATTATTGCTGGGCCAAAGTGGTTTGATGTGAAGGTCGAAGATATCTTACCAAGAACTCAAGGCACGATCGATTATGGCGATGGTAGGAAGGTAGATAAATTCCCTCAAGCAATGAAATTCTGGGCGGATAATGCTTCCTATCCTTATCAAAGTCACGATCTTTGGTTCCTAACCGAAAATATGCGCTGGGGTAATATTCCTACTGATTTTGTCAAAGCCAAGGAGACGATTAAAAAAGTCAATCGTGAAGATTTGTGGAAAGCCGCAGCAACAGCTTTAAAAGTCGATGCTGCACAGATTCCGACTAGTACATCGAGAGGAGTAGAAACATTTTTTGACGGAGTGAAATTTGATCCAGCAAAACCAGAAGAATATCTCAAATCTCTGAAGATTAAGAAAGCCTAGTCGAGGTAATCTTTTTACTCAGAAAAAGGGTGGGCAACTGCCCACTCTTTGCTCAGATATATGCAGATATATATTTAAATTATTAACTTTTAATTATTAATCGGAAGTAAAATTAATGGCAACTAGTACTAGTAAACTGATCATTAAACAACGCCGTCAGGGAAATAGCAATACTTGGATTCAATCACAGCTCAAAAAGATCGTTCCGCCCCTAGCCGCGCTTGCGGTACTATTAGTAATTTGGCAAATTTTGTGTCCGCCTGGTTCTCAAGGATTACCAGGGCCAATTCAGATCGTCCAAGGAGCTTGGGATCCATTTATTATCAATCCCTTCTTTGATAATGGTGGTAACTCGAAAGGTTTAGCAATTCAGATTTGGGCGAGTTTACAACGGGTATTTGTTGGATTCTTTTTCTCGATCGTCGTTGGCGTTGGTTTAGGTATTCTGATCGGTTCCAATAAGGTCATTTATCGTGCCCTAGATCCGTTGTTTCAGATTTTACGGACGATTCCCCCATTGGCTTGGTTGCCATTATCACTCGCAGCTTTAAAAGATAATGGTGCAGCAGCATATTTCGTCATCTTTATTACCGCAGTCTGGCCGATTTTGATTAACACGACTGTTGGGGTACAGCAGATTCCTCAAGATTATGTAAACGTCAAAAGAGTCTTGAAACTTTCCAACAAAACCTATTTCTTTAAGATTCTGATCCCGTCAGCATTGCCCTATATTTTCACAGGATTACGGATTGGGATTGGACTATCTTGGCTAGCAATTATTGCAGCAGAGATGCTAATCGGTGGTGTGGGAATTGGCTTTTTCATCTGGGATTCTTATAACAACGCCAATCTCGATCGAATCATCGTTGCCTTATTTTATGTCGGTGTAGTTGGCTATTTGCTGGATTTATTAGTTTTATTCATTGGCTCCAAAATTGTCGCTGAAGATCGTAAATAAGTCTCAATCGAATATGTTCCCATCCTATAAATTAAAATGTTTGTTCAAATCGACCACGTAGATAAAGTGTTTCCCCTCGCAAATGGCGGAAAATATGTTGCCCTCAAAAACATTGAGTTAGAAATTCAAGAGGGCGAATTTATTTCTCTGATTGGTCACTCCGGCTGCGGGAAGTCTACTCTCTTAAATATGATTGCTGGACTCGATCAAGCTACAGCAGGTGGCGTAATTTTAGAAGGACGACAAATTACTGAACCTGGTCCCGATCGAATGGTGGTGTTCCAGAATTATTCACTATTACCGTGGTTATCTGTGCGGGAAAATATTGCCCTCGCCGTTGATGAAGTTTATCGAAAACAACCCAAAAGTGAACGCAAAAGTATCATCGAACATCACATTGAATTAGTTGGGTTGCAAAACTCGGCAACTAAACGCCCTAGCGAACTTTCCGGTGGGATGAAACAGCGGGTAGCGATCGCCCGTGCCCTGGCAATTCGCCCTAAACTTTTACTATTGGATGAACCATTTGGTGCCCTCGATGCCCTCACCCGTGGCGGCTTACAGGAACAATTGATGCATATTTGCGAGGAAAGCCGCGTTACCGCAGTCATGGTGACACACGATGTTGATGAAGCACTATTATTATCCGATCGAGTGGTGATGCTTACCAATGGCCCTGAATCACGGATTGGTCAAATTCTCACTGTCAATTTACCCCGTCCCCGTCAGCGGATGGAAGTTGTCAAACATCCCGATTATTACCCGATGCGGAGTGAAATTATCAACTTCCTCAATCAGCAAAAACGGGTCAAACAACGTCAAGCTGCTCAATCAAGTCAAAAAACCCTCGCGCCTCAAACCAAAAAACTCGAACAAACCACCGTTAACATTGGCTATATTCCCCTCACCGATGCTGCGCCGCTGATTATTGCCAAAGAGAAAGGCTTTTTTGCCAAATACGGCATCGAACAAGTCAACCTATTTCAAGAAGTGAGCTGGAACGCGATCGCCAACAACATCGTCAGTGGTGAACTCCACGCCGCCCAAATGGTCGCAGGGCTGCCTTTAGCCCTCACTTTGGGACTGAATGGTCAACCATCTACTCCTATTTCCGTTCCCCTTGTCCTGTCCCGCAACGGCAACGCAATCACCCTCAGTACCAAGCTGTATAACCAAGGCGTTCAGACTCTCCAAAACCTCAAAGCAGTAATTAGTTCCACCATTCTAGGACGGAAACTCATTCTCGGCATCGTCCATGAATGTTCCATGCACAACCTGATGCTGCGGTACTGGCTAGCCTCCGCTGGGATCGATCCTGACAATGATTTAGAACTAACTGTCATCCCGCCCCAAGAAATGGTCGATCGATTGAGATCCCATGAAATCGATGGCTTCTGCGTCGGCGAACCCTGGAACACCCAAGCAGTCCAAGAAGGGATCGGTTTTGTAATCGCCACCGACTTAGATATTTGGGCAGGCAACCCCGAAAAAGTGCTGGGTTTCAAAGAAAGCTGGGTGCAGCAACATCCAAATACCCATGCAGCGATCGTCCAAGCCATACTTGAAGCCTGCGAATACTGCGACGAACCCCGCCACCGCCAAGAAATCCTCGTCCTGCTCACCGAACACTTAAATGTCTCCCCTCAATACATTCGCCCTGGCTTAATCGGGCCATTCGATCGGGGTGGTAACACTCTACCCGAACACTTACCCCGCTACCACCAATTCCACGTCGAAAACGCCAACTGTCCCCGCAGCGTCGAAGGACTGTGGATCCTCACTCAACTTGCCCGCTGGGGGATCACGCCTTTTCCCAAAAATCACATTGAAGTTCTCTCCAGAGTCCGCCGTGTCGATCATTTTCTCAAGGCTTGTCAACAATTGGGCTATGTCGGCATCGAACCCGATCGCGATCCGTTCCAGCTCTTTGATGGGCAGGTGTTTAATCCCGATGATCCGTTGAATTATCTACGAAATCAACCGATTCATCGGGAGTTGGAGGTTAGGGAGATCGATCTGGATTAGCTGCGGAGATCTACCGACCAAGAACTGAACCCGAAGCACTAGTCTGACAAATAACCCCAGCCAAACAAAGATATGTCTTTCCTCACAATCGATCGAGTCACCAAAGTTTACCCCACCGCCAACGGCCCGGCCACCATCCTCGATGGTATCGATCTGAGTGTCAATGAAGGTGAATTTATCTGCCTGATCGGACATTCTGGTTGCGGCAAATCCACCTTGTTGAACATGGTGTCCGGCTTCAACACCCCTACCAGCGGCACCGTCACCCTCCAGGGCAACCAGATCATTGAACCTGGCCCCGATCGGATGATGGTGTTCCAGAACTACTGCCTGCTACCTTGGCTCACCGCCTACGACAACGTTTATCTCGCTGTAGATTCTGTCTATCCTGCTCATACAGAAGCCCAGAAAAAAGCGATCGTTCGCGAACATCTAGAAATGGTCGGACTCACCGAATCCGCTAGCAAAAAACCTGGACAACTCTCTGGCGGCATGAAACAACGAGTTGCCATCGCCCGTGCCCTCGCCATCAAACCTCAAGTATTAATCCTCGATGAACCCTTTGGTGCCTTAGACGCGATCACCAAAGAAGAACTTCAGGATGAACTACTAACGATCTGGACAGAGCATAAAGTGACAGTCTTAATGATCACCCACGATATCGATGAGGCATTGTATCTAGCCGATCGATTGGTGATGATGACCAATGGCCCTGCTGCTAAAATTGGCGAAGTACTAGACATCCCCTTCGATCGACCACGCGATCGCGAAGAAATCATGGCAAGTAATACTTATATCGAACTACGTAATTACGCCCTCGATTTTCTGTTCAATCGTTACGCTCATCTAGACGACTAGAGATGATTTGGGTATTGCGCTGGGATTTGGGTACTATAAGGGTGGCGCAATCACTCGCGTCTCCACCAACTATATGCGAAGCGACTCAGATACAACAGCGGCAATAGATCCCAGTCTCGAAGCACAACTGGCTAAATTTGCTCGATCGACTCAAACTGGAGTCTGGACACATTTAGACAAACGCCAAATTATTAGCGACATCCGAGACAGGATTATCAACCCGTACCAGATCCAACAGGGCGAGCAGCCTTTTTGCGGCCCTGCTGCGGTCGTATTTGAATTAATTCGCAGACAACCCGATCGATATATCCAGATCTGCCAAAGTTTGTATGAGCATGGCAGCTTTGAAGGATATTCCAAAAAATTCGTGGCTGCGGGTAGACTGTGCCGCAGCTATGGTAATCTACGGATGGCACAAGCAGATTGGATGGTCTTGGCGACACTGCGGGACTGTGCCAACAAGATTGTCCCTGTTCATCCCAAAGCACCAAGACTGATTCGAGAAATCGGTGGGATCACCAAACCCTGGGAAATTAGTGCCTGGGTACGAGAACTATTGGGATACACCGCAAAATCACACCCCACACCATTATCTGGTGAATTTCAAGCGATTCAAGCAGCAAACAGCCCGATCGAGTCTGGCGGTGTAGCATTAGCACTAATCAATTCGCAAGGATTACTTGGCAACAACTCGTTTCTTGCCGCCCGTTTTCATCGGATTTATCCAAATCATTGGGTCACGATTGTGAGCAATATTTTGGTAGAATCACCGACAAAGGTCTCCAACCATAGTCATAGTCGGATCGAATTTGATATCTACTCCTGGGGCAGAAAAATTCATGTCAGTACGAATACAGCGACAATCAAAGATTTTTTCTGGGGCGTAACGCTTGGAAAGTCGATTAGTAAACCACCTACCCTCACCTGATCAATAGAATGAAAGTGCTTCACATTATTACAGCTTTTAATGACGGCGGTGCTCAGGCTGTGCTCTATCGATTTGTTACTGCTGACAAAAAGAATACTCATCACGTGATTTCGCTGATGGATACTGGATTCTATGGCGATCGATTGCTGAAATTAGGTATTCCAATGTACTCAGTTGACATGCCACAAGCCAAACTGACAATCAAAGGTTTGATCGAGCTACATCGACTGATCAAGCAGATCGATCCAGATGCGATCCAAACATGGATGTATCATAGCGATCTCATTGGTAGCATCATCGCTAGAATTGCTGGCAAAAAGACCATCGTGTGGGGAATTCACAATACCAACCTCGATCCAGCTCAAACTGCACTTACGACTAGATTAACCGTACGTGCTTGCGCCCTAATATCTGGAGCCATTCCGCAGAAAATTATTAGTTGTTCTCAAGACGGTATTCGAGTACATACCGAGATCGGCTATAAATCCAAAAAAATGGTGGTAGTCCCAAATGGCTACGATGTAAGTGAATTCTCACCCAAGCCAGATGATCGAGATCGACTGCGCCATGAATGGAATATAGCCGCAGATACTACCTTATTTGGGATGGTTGCTCGTTGGGATCCTCAAAAAGATCATCCCAATCTGATTGCAGCTTTAGCTCATCTGAAAAGTCAAGCAACTTTGCCTTGGCACTGTGTTTTAGTCGGCTCCGATGTGGATGGAGGCAATCAAGAATTGGTAGCGTTGCTATCCAAATATGAACTCAAAGATTGCGTGAGCCTGCTCGGAATTCGCAGTGATATCCCCGCCGTAATGAATGCCTTGGATTTACATGTCTTGTCTAGTTCTTATGGTGAAGCATTTCCGAATGTGGTGTCAGAAGCAATGGCTTGTGGAACACCCTGTGTTGTAACCCTAGTAGGGGATGCTGCTCTAATTGTGGGAGATACTGGCTGGGCAGTTCCACCTCGCGATGCAGTCCAATTTGCCAATGCCATGATCGATGCTGTGAATGAGAAGTCGGATCCGGCTGTATGGGCAGCTCGACAAGCACTCTGTCGCGAACGGATTCAGTCAAATTTCAATCTAGAG
>JAJAYU010000059.1 GCA_026786125.1 Chamaesiphon sp. | reverse complement strand
AGTGAGACAAAAGCTTTGGCTTTATCAACAAAATCAGTATTTTCGTGCTGAAGTGTTTCGATCACTTCGCGATAGTTGCTACCAGGAATCCGAAACTTCTCAATCCGATCATCCCAGGTAGCATAATCCATCCAGCCTCTACCCCGTGGTGGTGGATGTAGGATCAATGTCCCGCGATCGTAAGTGAGAATTGGCACTCTTGCCATAATGAATTCAGTCAAAGTGATGCACACCCTAATCCTAGCGCAACACTTGTCAATCATTCGATCGGTTTAGCCAGATCCTCAATACTGATTGCCAGATTTCCGTCTATCGATCGCCGTCATACTCGTTGATTCCAATACCTTACCATCATCTACCACCGCATACAGCAACCACCGATCGCCACAATCGAGCCGATTTTTAACGGTGCATTCTAAATAAGAAAGAGCTTCATTTAGTACGATGCAACCATTATCAGCTATCGATGTTTCTAGATCTGCAAATCGATCGATCCCAGGCGCAGGTGGCTTGAGAAAATAACTGCGGAGGTTTTTGCCTTCTTTGAGCATATTCACCACAAATTTCTCACCAGGATGAGCCAAACATTCTAACTCGCGGTCTTTGGCGATCGCAATGGTAATCGCTGGTGGAGTGAATCCTGCTTGAGACACCCGCGACGAGAGTAACCCAACGGGTTTACCGCCATTATTAGCGGTAATTACACACAGGGAGCCAGTTACCCGCCCGATCGCTTGTCCGGTTCGATCGATTTGTCCGTCGATACTTACCTGTCTGGGATCGCGAACTTTTTTGGCTTTATTCAGTACCTTGGCAAATTCTACCCCTGCTGCTTCGCACTGCTCTAAGGTTTCTTCCGTTGGGGCAAATTTGACACGAATTGGTTCAAAGCCTTGAGGATAGCCCACATCTTCCAATTTGCTGACAATTAAGTCTACAGCTTCACCACTCCAACCGTAGGAGCCGAATACTCCTGCTACTTTAGTCTGAGGGGCAGTAGATAGCACGATGCCGAGGGCGGTTTGGATCTGGGTGGGGGGATGTCCAGCAATGGTGGGAGAGCCAATCACAAAGCCATCACAGGCTTGAATGGCGCGGGTAACTTCTTCGGGTGTGTTAAATTCACAATCGATCGATCTGACGGCGACTCCTGATTGGGTGATTCCTTTTTCGATCGCTCTGGCGAGGGTGGCGGTATTGCCGTAGGCAGAGGTGTAGAGCAGGGCGACGTTGAGATCTTTCTGTTGCTGTTGTTCGCACCAGCTCTGATAATCGAGGGTGAGGACGCTGCGGCTATGGCGGACGATCGAGCCGTGGGTGGGTGCGTAAATGCGGGCAGGTAGTTGAGCTAGTTTAGCGAGGATCGCTTCTACCTGGGGGGCTTGGGCAGCGTAGAGACAATCGAAATAATACTTGCGATCGTCTGTGAGGGTTTTCCAATGTTCGTCAAATACCGCATCATCGCAGACGTGGGAGCCGAACAGTTTGTCGGTATAGAGGATGCCTGTGGCTCGATCAAATGTACAGAGCGCGTCGGGATGGCGGGGGGTGGGGACAAAGCGGAATTGGAGGATGTGTCCATTACCCAGATCGAGGGTTTCTTCATCCCGCACGACGTGGACTTTCAGGGTTTGGTTGGTACCAAATTCGATCCCCAAGTCATTGGCTTCGTCTTCGCGAGGGGAGGGGAGATCGAAGGATTGGTTGGCAAATACCGATCGCAGGGTGTTTACACCTGGTTTGGAGCAGATAATCGTGGCGTAGGGGGCGGCTTCGAGTAGACGTTTGAGGGTGGAAATCCGGTTGGGGTTGACGTGGCTGAGGATGATGTAGTTGAGGCGTTGGTAGTAGGCGTGTTGGCCGAGTTCTTCAAGGAAGATGTCAGTGAAGGATTCGCCTGGCGGGTCAATCAGGGCGGTGGATTCGCCTTCGATCAGGTAGGAGTTGGCAGTGGTGCCTTTTTGACGGGCGTATTCGATTTCAAATTTGAGCCGTTCCCAGGTGCGGGAACGGATGACGGTGGTGTTGGGGGCGATTTCGGCGATTTGGACATCGCGGGGTTTGAATTCTGGCATGGGTTTTAGTGTGAGAGTGTATATTTAAAGATTCGTAGGGGCGGGTTTATGCGATCAATTAAAACGTAGCCAAAGATTTAATTCAAACCCGCCCAACCCCACTAAAAATATCTGAAAGCTAGATGGTGAAGAGTGACCCTGAAGAATGTTGAGTTATGTATTTCTACGCCAATTTTAGTGAAAACTTCTACATTGAAATTGGTGCTTCCGCAAGTTTCTGAGGTATCAGACGATAGCCCATCGCATTCAGGATTGAATTCACGCTACCAAATTGGGGATTACCATTTTCTGAAAGTGCCTTTTGCACTCCCTTCCGGCTTAAACCAGTAGCATCTGCGATTGCAGTTACCCCCTTGATTCGACCGACTAACCGCAGCGATGCAAAAAGTGTAGTAGCATTACCACTTTCGGCATACTCATCAAATAGTAAAGTGATATAATCATCAATTTCTTCTGGATGATTGCGAAGATACTCTTCTTCGACTTCACCAAAGGTGCGATACTTAATCTTCGCCATTGCTCAAGTACTCCTGCCAGTAAATTTTTGCTACGGGTAATGATCCGCTTTCGTCCCATGACATCACGCAAGTTATTTACCCAATCAGTAAAAGGTTCTTGTTCGCTGGGCGTAGAATAGACAATCAAGAACTTTGGTCTAACCTCATCTGTCACAGTTGGATGTTCCTAAATTCATAACATAGCGAACTATAGTTTGCAAATGATCTTAGGGCAAGCCTATTTATAAAACTACACTTTTGTCAAGACTCGACTTATTCCGATCGTTAATCATGTTGCTTAGACAAGCGTTTTTCTGGATCGATCCCTTGAAATGTTGGTGGGATCCAGACGCGAACTATTAACAGAATCGCCATCACTAGTAGAAAAGCACAAGCGGAAAGGGTTTGATTCCAGGGGATTTCAAGGATACCTTTGACGATGACTTCCCGCAGGACGGAAACAATTGCGACCTCTACCGCTACCCCGATCGATACTCGTTGTTCTTGGAGGTAAATAATCAGCAGTCGAAATAATTCGACGAGGATCAAGATAAATAGAATATCGGCGGTGACTACCTGAAAATCCAAGGGTGGGAGAAGGGATAAGAACATCCCTCTCAGTTGCAACACCATCACCGCAAACAACCCAATGCACAAGGAAATAATAATAAAGTCTTGGACAATTTCGAGTACGCCGACAACACGCTCGATCCAAATTGGCGGAGACTCAATTCGATTTTTGGCGATTCGTTCCATGCAATTACCTTAGGTTTAATGGGATGTTAGTGGTGGATCGATCGTTCACAACCCAGAGAGCGGTTTTTAACCGTTCCCTGGAGTGCAAAGTCCGCCTACTCGGACAGATATATTAATTAGTTTCAAATGTAGGGTGGGCAGTGCCCACAATATAGATTTCCGGTATTTCTAGTGGGGTTGGGCGGGTTCAAATTAACTCGTTTGCTACGTTTTAATTGATGGTATAAAGCGGATGCGCTCTGGTCGGGTTTCCCGACCATGAAAGCGCACCAAGCACCCGCCCCTACAGTTCCCACCATCCACCATCCACTATTCACCATTCACCAATCTAATAATGATTCCCCACTTTTCGATGATGAACCGCTGTCAGCGAATCAGCCTTCGCCACCCGTCCGATATCCACCGTACTATAGACGATCCAGTGATCATCGCCTTCCATCCGACTGACGACTTCGCATTCTAAGTAGGCTAGTGAGTCTGCCAAGATAGGGCAACCGTTGCTGGCAGGGTAAACCTTGATATCGGCAAATCGATCGGCTCCAGGCGGGAATCGTTTGAGGAAGTGTTTCATTAGGGGCTGATAGTTGCCCTCTTCTAGGATATTTAGCACGAACCTGTCGCCGACGTGCATTAAGGATTCGATCGCCCGATCTTTGGCGATGGCGATCGAGATTCCAGGCGGTTCGACGCTGGCTTGGGCGACCCAAGTTGCTAGCATGGCACTGGTGGCTTCGCCGCGTTTGGCGGTGATGATATACAGCCCACCGCTGATCCGTCCGAGGGCTTTGTCGAGATCGTTATCGAGAGATTTCATCTGCTTGATACTGCGATCGCGGGTCAGCCATTGTCCCAGATCTGTACCTGCTTCTTCACAGATTTGGTAAGTATTTTCTGAGGGTGCTGCTTCGATCCGAATTGGCTCGAAGGCTTCGCGGACGCCAATTTCGCGGAGTTTATTTCGCAGTAAATAGACTGATTCATCGTCGCCACCGCCGGATTCAAATAGTCCGAAGCTTTGTTTGGCGGTGATTGCTGCGAGGATAGTACTAACCAATGCTTGAGTTTGGGCAGCATCCGCGCCCGATTGAGGTGGCATCCCAATAACTACACCAGTAGCAATGTTGACTAGTTCGCGGACTTCATGGGGGTCAGATTCGCGGAGGTCGATCAGTTCTACGCCTACACCTGTTTTGGCGATGCCTTGACCGATCGAGTTGGCTAGTGCATCACCATGTCCGTACTCACCGATGTAGAATACCACTGCGGTGGTAGTAGCTTTGGCTTGGGCTTGGCTCCAATCCTGATATCGTCCGACGAGTTCGGTAATATTGTATTTTAATAATGGGCCATGTCCAGTGGCGATTGTGGCGATCGGTGGTAAGTCGCCCATCCGCTTAATTGCAGCTAATACCGATCGAGCATTTGGCCCCATCAGGCAATCGTAATAAGTTTTATAATCAGAATTGAGAATCGCCAGATCGTCATCGTAGATCTGATCATCGCAATAGTGCATCCCAAATACATCACAGGTAAATAGAGCTTGGGTCAGATGATCGTAGGTGAGCATTGTATCTGGCCAATGCAGATTGGGCGCGGCGACAAATTCTAGTTCATGACCATTGCCGAGATCCAATCGATCGCCACTTTTGACCATCTTTTGTTGGTAAGGTTGATGGATCAAGTCATCCAAGAATTGCATCGCCACTTTGACGGCGACGACGATAATGTTTGGGTTCAGTTGTAATAAGTCTTTGACCAAGCCACTATGGTCTGGTTCAGTGTGGCTGATTACTAAATAATCAATATCAGCGGGATCGATGATACCTAATAGGGTATCCAGATAAAGCTGGCGAAATTTAGCATGGCTAGTATCTACCAGTGCCGTCTTCTCACCCCGAATCAGGAAGGAGTTATATGTAGTGCCGTTTTCCAGGGCAAACTCAATATCAAACCGATCTCGATCCCAGTCGAGCGATCGAATTACGGTGGTATCAGCAGCAATTTCCGCTGTTTGCATCGTCAGCCGAGTTGAAGTTTTAACACTGATTGCTACCATAATCTAACCTCTATATGAGTTGCTCTATCAATCGCTCTTCTCTATTGTGACTGCCCGATCCCCTGGTTGTAAAGTTTTAATTGATAATTACACCCATGAGTGCAGCTTATTCCTCCAGATTTTTTGTTACTGGCGAAAAAATTAGTTTAGCCTAACTTTCAACTTTCAACTTTCCACTCACCCGATCTCCGTGGGATGGACAAGGTGGTGCCGAAATAGACTTATCCAGCCAACCCACAGCTTGAGCAAATCTGGATCGGGCTTCCTCTGGATTATCTTTGAGTGAAAATACTAGTGCCGCAGCAGCTTGTTCGCGGGCGCGGGCGGGACGATTGGATTTGAGACGGTGCCAATCGGTTTCGGCGATTCTTAGCCGTTCAGCGAGGGCTTGAGCTAGTTCTAAGGTGGTAATATCGGCTGGAATGGAAGACATGGGAGTTTTGACCTAAATTTAGGCATATTAATAGTAATGCTACTTAAATTGTATCGCCGACCATGACGCAGAATACTCAGCCAGTTGATCAGATAGTTGAATTCGATCGCGAGATCGCGGAATTGGAAGCAGAGATATTCGCCCTCAAACAGCGTCATGCAGATACTCAGCTAGCTGCACAAGAACAAATTGTGCTGACACGTCAACGCAATGAATTGAAACAAAAAGGCTCTAATCATCCAGAGGTCAAGCAGGAGCTTCAGTTAATTCGATCGAGACTAACCGAATTAGATCTCACATTAGAATCTCGTTTATTAAATGAATGGAAGCTGATGTGGGAACCATTTTGGCAAGCGGTAAGATTCGGTGGTTTGGGAATTATCATCGGTTGGGTACTCGCTTCCTGGGGACGTTGATTAATTGATAATTGATAATTGATAATTGATAATTAATAGATCTGTAGGTTTGGTTGAAGAATGTTGGCGGAGCCTCTCCTTCAGGAGACAACCCAACTCACTCACCCAAAGCCTAAAGCCTAGTTCTCGTTAATTCGATCGTAATCTTGCCACCAAAATCGGGGATTGGTGCCGCAGGTTTATGTAATTTTAGTTCTACCTGTTGAACTAGGTCGAATTCAAGTACCTTGGTAATGATCGTCTCGGCAAGTTTTTCGACGAGATCGAATTTTGCGGTTGAAATAATCGCTTTGACAGCCGCAATCACACTCCGATAGTCGAGGGTATCATCAATCCGATCGCTCTGACCCGCAGGGGCTAAGTCCAGCCCAATCCGCAGATCGACTTCAAACCATTGCCCCAAAAATCGTTCCTCTTTTAAATATCCGGTGTAGCCGTAACAACGAATTCCAGTTAGTTGAATAAAGTCCATAAATTATCGATCGATAGATAAAAAGCAACGATCGCAATTTTATAACTGATTATCCAGTCACTGCGATCGTTAGTTGAAATGATTTGAAAATCTCAGAGATTTAACGATCCCATCTTGATTTAAGTAACTTTAGGCCAGTTAGCTCGATCGATCTCAGTCCAAACTTCGTCGATTAATGCTCCCGAATGTTCTGGTCTGCCAATGTCTTGAAAACTACCGAATCCTTCGGCAGAATCAGACATACCATTGGCTTCAAAACTCAGCAGATCGTGTTCGGAATAATCGATACTATCAGCTAGATCCATTTCCATCATCCCAGATGGAATCAGTTGCCCTAGATCGTCGTTAGTTTCACCGAAGATATAATTAAGTTCTTCTAAACCACCGCTATGAGGAGCAGTTGAATCGTGATGTTCTGGTTCTAACACCGCATCTGCATGATGTGGGATTGTTGAACTCGTGAGTGGTTCCAAATCGAGACTAGCCATCGGTGCGACGGCAGCTACTGAGACAGTGACGGCGATTCCGACTGGAATGGCTGTATTCACGGGATCTGGAGTCGTTGCGATGCTATTAGTGGCGATCGCCTGTTTGTGTTCGAAGGCTAACACTTCATCTTGGCTGGCTACCGGAGTTGTCGGTGTCAGTGGTGCGCTCACCGTTGGATCTGTGAAATGTGTGGTGATGGGGGTTGTGGTATTACTAGCCTCCAGAGCGGCTAAAGCTGGCTCATCGGGACAAAATTCTAGCGACAGCCTAATTCGGCCTTTTTGCCACCCTTTAGAGCCAAATCTGAGGGCTTCACATTCGATACCTCGATCGGTAAACCAGTCATTTTTCTCTTCACTCCAGCCAGCGATCGCCTGTTCTACATAACTTTTGATTGCATCACTCAATTCACCAGATCTAAACGTGCGATGTCCGCTCAGTACCTGTGCTTCGTGTTGAATTGACACCACCTCACCACTTTCCAATGACTCAAAGCGATCGCTCATAATACTCTCCGATAATTCTCTTAAATCTTTGCAAATAGTTTGATCGAGCTTGGCTGATGTCCCGACTGGAATTCAACTCACCAGCGAGACATCTAGTCTAAATACTAAGCTCTGACATTGATTACATAGCTTAATTATACCCATCTACTTACAAGAACCAGCCATAACTATGTAATCCTTTCCCGAGGATATTTACGCCCAAATAACAAATCCAGACAACCACAAAACCCACTGTCGCTAAGATTGCAGGTTTTCTGCCTTGCCATCCTTTAGTAATCCGCGAGTGTAAGTAAGCTGCAAATACCAGCCACAGAATCAAAGCCCAAGTTTCTTTGGGATCCCAACTCCAGTAGGAACCCCAGGCTTCATTTGCCCAGACTCCACCAGCGATAATGCCGATGGTTAGCAGTGGAAATCCCAGTCCAATAATCCGGTAGCTAATGTTATCTAAAGTGTCAGCCAGTCCCAACCGTTGGGGCGAGAGGATTGTGGCTACTGATGTAGTGGGTAATTCTAATACTGCGGTGCTGCCTAAATTGGTGGTCACGCTGGGCATTGGTTCGGTGACGATCGCCTCCATATTAGTTTGAGTTGCCAAACTACTAGTCAAGCGATAGCCTTTACCACCAAAGGAGCTACCACGTAGCTCGATGTCTTGCCCCCGTGTCACAAATAAAAAGGCGATCGCCAGGACAGATCCAACCAATAAGGTGGAATAAGATAGCATCATTACGCTGACATGCATCATCAACCAGTTGGACTTGAGTGCAGGGACCAGCGGCGCGGATGCCTGCATATCACCAGGGAGTCTGAGGGCAGCAAATGCCGTAATTAACATCGCAACTGGAGCCGTTACTACACCCACCAAGGCACTGCGACTAATTGATTCGGCAAACAGGTGCATCGTGGTGATCCCCCACGCCAGAAAGAACAAGGACTCATATAAGTTGCTCAACGGGAAATATCCAGCTTCAATCCACCGCGCACCTAATAGGGTTGCCATACAGAGATTGGCGATCGCCATCCCAGTCGTGCCCAAGTTCTGCAAGAATGGGATCGTCGGGAAAGCTGCCCCAACCCAGTAAATCAGCATCGTCACAAACAAGATGCCAAAGGAGAGGTTGTCTAGTTGATTCTGTAGTGAGACTAAATTCATAAGAAATGGTGGATGGTGAATGGTGAATGGTGGATGGT
>JAJAYU010000058.1 GCA_026786125.1 Chamaesiphon sp. | reverse complement strand
GATCGATACCCCATTCGATCGAGTAGAAGGTGCTGCAAATATTTATCTCCATGCCGCAGTTGTCGATAATTTACTCCAACAATGTCAATTACAGATTATCGACGATAAATGGCTATTTTTTGCGCTGCTAGGCATCAGTCCATTCTTAAGTTATCATCTGAGTGGACTAACTCATGGGCGACGGTTATTAGCAGCATTGGGCTTGACTGGAGGCTGGATTGCGATCGTCACGCTCTCTCTAGCCAGTAATTATTGGCTACCAGTTGCGGCACCAATTAGCCTGATTTTATTAACTACCTTAGGCGTAGCATATTGCGAACGTCAGTATACAGATTTTTTGGTTAAGCGGGAGATTGACAGGCTGTGGCAAACCCATCAAATTAATCTAGCTGCTCACACGCCGCGTTTTGGTGATCAGCAACTTTTTCCACCAATTCCAGTTGGTAAGGTTGCTAAATTAGCCACCCTTGCTGCCGAATTAGGTCGGGCACAATCAGCTCAAACCGCAATTGCTCATAGCTTATCGATGGGGCTATTAGCGACCGAATTAGATGGTACCGTTTGGTTCTGCAATTCAGTCGCTTCCCAACTATTAAATATTAACATTGGCGATAACATCGAACAATGTTTAATTCCAAATTGGTTCACACAGCAGGAGTGGACTGAACATTTCAAAGATTTACATACTTGTCGAAGCTTACCCGCCAAGGAAGTCAAACGGAAGGACAAGTTTTTTACACTGAGATTAGAAGCCTTATATAACTGGCAGGAAATTCAACGAGATATTATTGACGGCAAAAAAATTGAAGAAATCGCTGTAGTTTCAGGATTTTTATTAGTAATTGAAGATATCACTGTAGCCAAGCAACTTCAGTCATTGTCTCTCGATCTCGAACGCCATCGTCGTCAGGAGCTAACTATTGAAAATATTGAACTAGAAAAAGCTCGTAAATTAGCCGAGTCAGCCGGAAAAATGAAAAGTGCATTTCTGGCAAATATGAGCCATGAAATTCGCACACCCATGAATGGAATCATCAGTTTTACCGAACTATTATTAGATACTAAACTCAATCAAGAACAACGTGGATTTGTTGAAATTATTCGAGGTAGCTCCGATAATTTGCTAAATATTATCAATGAAATTCTCGACTTTTCCAAAATCGAAGCCGGAGAACTACATCTAGAAGAAATTAACTTTAACCTAACTGAAACTGTAGAACAAACGATCGAAGTATTGGGTAACAATGCTTACTGTAAAGGAATCGAATTGAGCTGTCGGATCGAGCAGACAATTCCGACTAATCTCCAAGGCGATCCGACCAGATTGAGTCAAATTCTCACCAATTTAATTGGTAATGCGATCAAATTTACCGATCGAGGTGGAGTCTCAATTGATATTAGCGCGATCGCGACGACCGATCGCCAAACTACCCTGTATTGCCAAGTTCAAGATACTGGTATCGGCATCGATTCCGATAGCCAAGACAAAATCTTTCACTCCTTTTCCCAAGCTGATTCCTCTACCACTCGTCAATATGGAGGTACGGGATTAGGATTGGCAATTTCCAAGCGACTAGTCGAAATGATGGGCGGTGAAATTGGCGTAATTAGTGCCCCCGATGCGGGTTCGATTTTTTGGTTTACCCTGATTTGTAACCGTGGAAGTAGCCTCACCCCAGCCATCAACCAGGAATTGGCACTCAGTCGCCAACTCGCCCAAGCTGTCCAGGGTAAACGCTTACTCATTGCCGGAAATTGGTATCATAGTTGCAATGCGATCGAAGCTACAGCCAAACAATATGGGGCGATCGTCGAAACTACTACAACTAGTGTGACTGCACTCAATCTCCTCCTAGCAGCAGTGAAAATAGAGAAACCATTTCAACTGCTAATTACCGATTTTTCCTTTCCAGATAGTCCAAATACCACCCTCCCAGAGCAAATTGCTGACTATCCAGAACTCGCAAATCTGCGAACAATTGCAACGATTACATTTAATGAATACGATCGCGCTCAGATCCTCCAGCAACAATCCTCGATCGCTGGATACGCCTTTAAACCAGCCAAGCCGCTCAGTTTATTGCACAAATGTATTGACCCAACCACCCGCATAATTACCGCCGACAGCAAGTCATTTGAGTCCGTTACCGATCCCAAACCACCCCAACCGATCCTCCCCGAACGAGTCGGAGATCGAATGCGAATCTTGGTAGCGGAGGATAATAAAGTCAACCAAAAAGTCGCCCTCAATCAACTCAAAAAATTGGGCTACACTGCCGATCTTGCCTGTGACGGCGAAGAAGTGCTCACCAAAATTGCTCACCAAGATTACGACGCAATTTTTATGGACTGTCACATGCCCCGCCTCGATGGTTATGCCACCACCCGCGAAATTCGACTGCGCGAGGGCGCAACCCGTCATACGATCATCATCGCCCTTACCGCCAGTGCCATGAAAGAAGATCGGGAATTGGCAATGCTGGCGGGAATGGATGATTTCTTGTCCAAACCCGTTCGCAAAGACGAACTATCCGCCAAAATCGCTCACTGGACACAGGAACTATCTCGATCGCAACCCGCCGCAGTCGAATTAATTCCGAGTACAACTACTCCCTTTCCAGTGTCAAATTAGAGATCCATAGACTTAGAGTCAAAACAAAGTATCGAGCCAAAGGATCGAAATTTAGCCGTGCGATTATCTGCACTAATTAATTTAGCTTTTGCGGATCTTTTGAGCGGCTAGATAAATTTGCACCCACGCACCTGTGACTTGATTTGTTTTAATTTGGAGTGATGTGGCGATCAATTCCAACGAATCTCCAGCTTTTAATCTGGTCAAAATCTCTAATTGTTTGGGATCTAGGCTCTGGCAAAATGTTTCCCATTGATTAGCTGTCAAACCGAGATTATGGGACTGAAGTGAAGTATGCAACCATTCAGCTACTAGCCCTGATTCTGCTTTAATTGCAAACACTTTGAGGGTATGATAGTCGATTTTTTCACGGAGTCGATAGACCTGTTCTATTTCCATTTTTAGGATGACTGCAATCGCTGCTGGCGATTTACCTTGAAGATAGAGATCTAGCCAGACACCTGCTGCTGGGCTGATTTGCTCGACCAAGTAGCTCCGGAGTGTATCCTTAACTCGATCGCGAGTAACTTGACTTTCTATCCATGCTTGCTGTCGATCGTAATTCTCTTGAGCTTGTCGATCTAATAGGCTCAACGTCGAGTCACTATCATCAACAATTTGATCGGAGACTAGTTTAACCAGATCGCCGTGGGGGACATTAGTGATGCCACCTTTTTGAGAGCGACAGAGATAGTTAACAAATCGATGTGCAAGCAAAGGTCGATTTCGGACTGGGCGCAAACAATATTCTTCAATACTGGCAAATAGTAGGATATCGCGCAGTCGCGGATTATCAGTACATTTACCGATCCAATTAATTTGCTGTTGGATATACTTATCGCCTTGGAGCATTTCTTGAATCACCTCCTGCAAAACATCGAGGACATTCCGCTGTCTATCATTGCTCAGAGTCAGCCATGCCCGAATCTTATCTCGCAATACCGCTAATCCCCCCAACCGTTGCATCAGGTGCTTGTACGCCCGTTCTGGCGGCAATCCCAAGTATCTTTGGAGCAGGATCCGCCACCGATAATCCATTGCTTGTTCAGCGATCTTTAGCTGCACCGGATCTAGGGTTTCCCACCGCTGACGATCTTCGCCGAGCAACCAGTTCAGAATACTAGTTTGGGCTGTAATATTTTGCCCATTGCTTTCGATCTCGATCCGCGCCGCCCATTTGATGGCGATCCGATCGACGACTAGTTCAGTCATCTGGCAATTGCTCCCGTCTGGTCACTAGAAATTAAGATGGCGATCCTACTCCGTCAACAAAAGTAGATATCGGTTGGATGCTAACAGCCATATGGCGTACATACTTATTTACCAAATTTTGTACAATCAGGTGTGGCGAACAGACGACAAATACAGTTTAACAGATAAAAATCTCCACTAATTTAATCATTAGCGGTGATAGTATCTTGGTAATTTAAGGGCAGTATAGATATAGTAGCCCAGCTAGGCGCGAATAATCTGCAATGACGTTACCACTTGGAAGCTATTTGGCATAGACAGTAAAGTAAAAATTAATACTTTTCTGTCTAGCCTTAATTAGTTTGGATCGGTTTCCAGTCAGATTGGATATCGTCAACAAAGTTGAGTAGGTTTAAATCAAAAAATAGGGTGGTAAAGTGAAACTGTCGTGGCAAGTCCTTCAAGATCTAGAAAAAAAGTATGGAGAGTGCTTCTATTTACTAGATCTGAGTAAATTCCAACAAAACTATACTCAATTCTTAGATTGTTTTCGATCAATCTACCCAAATACTAATATTGGTTATTCTTATAAGACCAACTACATCCCAAAGATCTGCAAATCGGTATTTGAGTTGGGTGGATATGCCGAAGTTGTTTCACAGATGGAATATGACTTGGCGATTAAAATTGGGGTACCACCATCAAGAATTATTTTTAATGGGCCGCTGAAATATACTCAGGATTTAGAACAAGCTGTATTGGCTGGTTCGATCGTCAATCTGGACTCACTCCAAGAAGTCCAAATCATTTGTGAATTAGCTCAGAGATTGCCAACACAACAGATACTAGTAGGGTTGAGATGCAACTTTGATATCGGCACAGACCGAATTTCTCGATTTGGATTAGATGTTGAAGGTGGCGATCTAGATTACATCTTTAAAAGATTTGCTGAACTTGGCAATTGTCAGGTCAGAGGACTACACTGTCACTTTAACACTGAACAGCGCAGTCTTGAGTCTTACGCCCTTAGAACTAAAAAAATTATCGAGACTACCGATCGATACTTCCCAGATCGATCACCTGAATATATCGATGTTGGCGGGGGCTATTTCGGGCAGATGGATGACAACTTACGCAAACAATTTGACTTCGATATCCCCACTTATCAAGAATATGCCCAGGTAATTGCCACCCAACTAAAACAACGATTCGCCGGATCTATCCAACCAGAACTGATTATTGAACCTGGAGTAGCACTGGTAGCCAACGTGATGAAGTTTGTCGGTAAGGTTGTGTCATTAAAGACAATGCGATCGCGTCATTTGGCTCTAGTAACAGGTAGTATCCATACTGTAAAACCGAGTAAGCAACTGCCACTGACAGTCTATAAAAATGAGTTGGACAATGCACGGATCGAATCGCATACACCGATCGATCTGGTTGGATATACATGCATGGAACATGATTGCCTGTACCCAGAATATCCAGTCCCAGTGAGCATTGGGGACTATACGGTATTTGATAATGTGGGGGCTTACTCGATCGTCTTCAAGCCACCGTTTATCTGGCCGAGTCCACCAATTGTCAGCTATGATTCGACGCTGAATCTTTACACTCTAGCGAGACGGCAAGAGACAACTCAAGACGTATTCGCTACTTACGAAATTTAATCATCATTAAATATGAATATACTATTAAGCTGTTCTGGCTGCCGTAACTACCTAGTCGATTTCTTCAAAGTAGCACTAGCGGGTAGCGGTCAAGTATTTGTCTGTGACTCCAATCCAGACGCTGTTTCGTTGCAAGAAGCAGATCGCGGATTTATCATGCCCCGCTCGACTCATGCGGGTTACTTCGATCGATTATTAGATATTTGCAAGCAAAATCAGATCGGTTTATTGATATCTTTAAACGATTTAGAACTACCACTGCTAGCATTAGAACGCAATCGATTTTTAGAGATTGGCACTATTCCCTTAATTTCCGATCCAACTGTGATCGATATCTGCTTTGACAAGTCGAAGACATATCAATTTCTCAAGCAAAATAATATTCCCACTCCCAAAACCTATCGCTCGTTGGCTGATGCTCTTGAAGCGATTGCGATTGGGGAGCTAAAATTTCCACTAGTCATCAAACCACGCTGGGGTACAGGCTCGATTGGGCTTGAATTTCCCCAAGATAGTGAGGAGTTAGAACTGGCTTATCGCTTGGTCAAAAAACGTCTAACCAGGACTATTTTAGCTGCGGCTAGCTCGATCGATCTCGATCGCTCAGTCTTGATCCAAGAACGGATTGTGGGTGGAGAGTATGGTTTAGATGTGATCAACAACCTCAAAGCTGGATATGTGACCACTTTTGCCAAGCGCAAGCTATCAATGCGCGGCGGCGAAACAGATCGAGCGATCACCCTCGACAATCTCGATCTAATTGCGATTGGTGAAAAAATCGGTTGCAATCTCAAACACGTTGGTAATCTGGATTGCGATGTCCTATCCGGTCCCCAAGGCTATTGTGTACTCGAACTGAACCCGCGTTTTGGTGGCGGCTACCCATTCTCCCACGTCGCTGGAGCGAATCTACCAGCAGCTTTGATTGCCTGGGCAGCTGACAAATCAGTAGATCCTAGTTGGCTGACGATCGAACCTAATGTGACGAGTTCAAAATGTGCCAGATTGGTGACTCATACAATTAAATACAGTGGTTCGCCAACACCTCTACCTCTAGAAAAAGTAACTACTGCGGTTGGTTAAGCTTAGTTCTAACAGCAAAAATCACTCAAAAAGAAGGACGACTAGTTACTAGTCGTCCTTCTCTTATCAGCTATTTAGCTTAGAATGAGATAATTAGATACCCACCCTGAAACTTTGCACCCGTAACACTAGATCCTTTCAATTGTGGTGGTAGCAAAATATTTCGTCGCTGATCTCCGGCCTCGATCGTTACTTCTGGCCCCGATTGAGTCAGCTTGACTTGGGTTTTATCAAAACCAGGTAAATATAGCCGTACCTCGCGCTTGGAGCTATCGATCTCGATCGGTTTAGGAGAAGTTATTCCCTGACTAAAATCTGGCATCCCATCCATTAAGGGTTGCCAATCAGTACCAGTTTGGGTCGGGACGATCGACACGGTTAAGGGGTCAAATTCAGCCGCTACGGTGTCATTACTGGTAGATTGATTAAGTATTACCCCACCGATTGTTAAGCCTGATTGCTGGGCACTACCCCACAGATATTTTGCCGTAGCAATTGCCGCAGGGTCTGCCGTAGTCACGAGATAACCCACTACTCGCTGGGGATTGCTAATTATCGATTGGCTCTTGGCTAACAGCGATGTTGCCTCCTGCATTGGCTGGGACATGACACTTTCACCCGTCCAGGCGATGGTCAAAACTGCGGCCATTGCTGGCTGCATAATTGGCGCGACAGTTCGCCACAGATCTGACTCTTCCACGACAGCAATAAAGCGACGCATGTACCAACTGAGCGCTTCTGGCATTCCAGCCATTCGCAATGTGGTCATGTCCCCCGTGCCATCATAGACAATCACATCATACTTGCCACTACCATCATACTGCCTGAGGGCATTTAAGGCGATCGCACTATCCATTCCTGGTAAAATCGCTAATTCCTGCCCATAAACATTGCGTAAAATCGGCGATCTCAAGTACCGCGCTTCGATTTGCTTGACATCTTCCCAGCCGCGTTCGATCGCCACTGTTGCCGAAATCGATACTATCTCTAGATTTGCGCCGATAGATTGGGGCGTATCCGTCAGGGGCACACCCAGCAAGATCCCCGTCGCAGGCGTAGGATCTTGACTGACAAATAATACCCGCCGACCCAGGTTAGCTTGTTGTTTGGCGGCAGCAATCGCTACCGTAGTTCGACCGGAGCCGCCTTTACCAAGGAAGGTGAGAATTTGGGGCATATTATTCTACAACTTTGAGTTCATCTTCAAAAAACCAGGTACTAGTCTTGTCTTCAAACCGGACGACGGCACCAACACCGCTACCGTCAGTCATTTTGAAATCTTCGACCGTCCCTACCTTACCTAGTTTACTCACAACGCCATTCGATACCCGATCTCTGAGGCGAAAAACTTTAACTTGTTGACCGATTTCCATTTAACTTAAATTTTTTTGATATTCTCCATTCCACAGTTTACCCGAATTCTAGGCGCGGATTAACGCTTTGGGATCGATCGTTTCGCTGAAGTTTCTCATATATTCCACTTGTGGGCACCGCCTATCAGTAGGATAGTCACATTTTTGACCCAAGCAAGTAAAATATCTATATGTCCTTTGGTGTAGTAGCCATGTTTCAACCTGAATTAACCAGATACCTTCCTACGGCAGATGAACCGTTTTGGGAGGAGTACAAACCCTTTATCGCTAAAATATAAATAAATGGGAAAATTCCCAGTCATGAATAAATTGACAATCTACTCAGAAAGTGTCAATAAAAAGGAGAGATTTGTCATTGCTTCGAGCGAGTGGCGAGTATTTGCAGGTATGAAGACAAAGACACCCGATTGGAGGATAATCTCCACACCTGCTAGATTTAGTACACCTTGCCCTTCAATTACATGGACTGTGGCATTGTGATTTACCGCATGTTCGGCGATGTGCGTTCCTGATGCTAGCGACATCAGTTTACGCTGACAGATGCCATCTTCTAGCAGAGTTTTACTC
>JAJAYU010000057.1 GCA_026786125.1 Chamaesiphon sp. | reverse complement strand
TCTTCAGTGAGGTTTGAACTTTTCCTGAAGGTGAAAGTAGAGACTCCAAGCAATCTTTAGCAAATTGGTCATGGGGAAATCGAGTCATCGAGTCATTGAGATTAATTTTAATCGAAATTTTTAGCCGATTCTCCACGAGAGAGGCTATTGCTCTTGGCGTTAGCCTGCCGTAGGCATGGGTAAACGCTCCGCTACCACCAACGAACATTTATATTTTAGCCTAGATGGTGTGATGGGCGGCAATGATAGATATTTATCGATCGAATTAATTTTTCTCGCTAGCTGGAATCCCAACCCGAACATTGTCTTGTTGGAGAATGCGACGAATCTGCGCTGATGCTGAAGATCGAACTAAATTAAGCGGCAATGAAACTCGACTAATCGAGTTAGCATAACCAGCATTTAGATAGGTCTGAAATTCCTGTCGTTGGGCTAAATGAGTCTGAAAAAATGCCACGCCCAGAGCCTTAACATAAGTCTGGGCAATCTGAGGATCGGGGCCAATTAAACTTTTAGAAACTGGAAACACGCTATCCTGCTTAGAAAATGTTAGGGTAGAAAAATGTGTGCCTTTCTCTAAGATCGCCAGATATTTGTCAGATGTTTGCAGCCAAGTGAATGGATGTATTTGTTCGGATACGGCTGGAGTAATAATGTCATCGCTACCGCCCATCATCAAGACTGGAACTCGAACTTGACTCATCCCCCGCTGTCCAAAAATTGTGCTATCGAGGGGGTTGATGGCAAAGATCGCTTTGATCCGAGGATCTTGGAGCGCGTGGAGTTTGAATTCTAACTCATTGGCGCGACATTGGAGCAATACGGATAGATTTAGCGATCGATTTGGTGTACAGTCTTGTGTGACTTGCTCGAAATCGATCGTTGCTCCAGCCAAGGCTAAAGCGGTGTAGCCACCGAGGGAATGTCCGATCGCGCCCACCTGTTTTAAGTTGAGTTGGCGAAGGCTAGGATCGTTCACAGCCAACCGTTGTAACTCATCCAACAGGAACGAGATATCGCGGGGACGTTGGAGTAATTCTGTTGCGCCTGGAGCCGGAGCTAAACCCGAAAAATACTTGCGGAAACGATCGGCATCGCCACCGATATGTTCGACGACAGCAACGGCAAAACCGTGAGAGACTAGATGTTTGGCTAAATAGGCAAATGTGGTGCGATCTTCAGCGACACCGTGGGAGATGACGATCAGGGAAATTGGACTTGTTGATGTAGCTTGGGGGAGATATAAATCTCCAGGGACTAGACGTTGACGCGAACGATCCAGCCATTCAAATCGACGGATTTGATAACCAAATCTACCCGATTTTCGGAGATCTAGTTTGGTAGAAAAGTCGATTTTAGTAGTTGCAGCTTCAGCTTGGGCAATTTGTTTGAGGGCGACAATCATCAGATCTCGCTGCTTGAGCAGTTGGGAAAAGTTGGCATATACAGCGAAGCCCTCACTCAGATTTATGTTCATTTTCCGCCCAGGAAACTGATACAGAAAGTTGATGGGGGTTAAACCTACATTTTTATCCGCAGCCGCCCGCACCAGAGCCAAGCGTAATGACTGTTGCCCATTAGTTAGATCCTCGGTTTGAATCACTTCCCCAAGTCGTTCTAATAGAGTTTGAATTAGTGGTGCGTTGGCGATTTGAGTGGCGTAGGTAGGGCTAATATCCATTCGTTGCTGCAATAACTGGCGCAATTGTTGGAGTTGTTCGGGAGTAGTTTGCTTGATATAAGTAGCAAAAGCGGGGGCAATCTGACCCTTTTTGGCAAACAGTTCGAGATCTCGCACGGAGATTGAAAAGTCCTTAAATGGTGGATAGTGAAGGGTAATTTGCTCTACAGCACGAACCGAAATCGGCATCGAAATAGTGATAATTGTCGCGATGGCAGAGGCTTTAACCCACCGGAGCGAAGCTGAGATCGACATATAATCTGGGTTCGTTGAGGTTAATATCTCCAGTTTACCAATTAGATCGAGCCACAATAATCTTGCCGTCTTTACTAGTAGATTACTACACTATCTTGATCGGCAAATATCTCTGTCTAACCTAATTTTTCCCCTGCTACTTAACCCTACCCCCAACAACTATCAATTATCAATTATCAACTATCAATTATTTAACCCACTAACAAATTTTCGGCAGGATATTTGACCACGCTCAGGCGGGGCTTGCCGAGCACGGCTGAGATCAAGATTAAGATCCCCACCCGTCCAGCGTACATAAGCACGACCAAAATCAGTTGACTGCCAACCGATAATTGTGCGGTAATACCCGTCGAAAGACCAACCGTAGCAAACGCCGACATCACCTCAAATAACACTTGGATGGCGGGGAATTGGGGGTCCCTAACAGAGATCGCTACCGCGCTAATTATCACCACACCTGCCGAGCCAAAGACTACCGCCACCGCCTTGACTAAAAGTTCGGTGGGTACCAATCGCTCAAACATGACCACATTAGACCTACCCAAAAGTGCCGATCGAGTCGTACTAGCCAAAATCCCCAAGGTAGTAGTTTTAATCCCGCCACCAGTACTAGCGGGGCTGGCACCGATGAACATTAGCCCCATCGTCACAAAGAGTCCCACCATCGTCATTTTACCGTTGTCGATCGTGTTAAACCCCGCAGTCCGTGTCGTCACGGATTGGAACCAGGCTGCGGTTAATTGATCGGCCAGATCCCTACCGCCAATGGTTGCCAGATTCCGATGTTCGGTAGCGAAAATTGCCACCGTCCCAATGCACAGCAGCCACAGGGTAGTACTAACAGTTACTTTAAAATTTAGCGACCAGCTAAATCGACTGGATTGACCCTGGAGCCGATGGGAAAGCCCCAAGTAGAGTTCGACGATCGTCTGGTAGCCAAGTCCGCCACCAATAATTAACATCGAAATCGCCAGATTGATCGGGATCGACGTTTGATAGTTCATCAAGCCGTTGGCAGGTAGGGCGAAACCAGCATTATTCCAAGCACTAACGCTATGAAAAATTGCATACCACACGCCCATTACCACCCCTTTTTCGGCGATAAATGTCGGCAAGACGATCGCCGCACCCACTGCTTCAAAAATCAGCGTGGTATAGATAATCGAGACAATCAAATTCTTGCTACCTTGCACGAATGGTCGATCGAACCCATCTTGGATCGCCAATTTTTGCTTGAAGTCAAATTTACGACCGATCAAGAGCATCAAAAAAGTGGTGAGGGTCATATATCCCAGTCCGCCGATCTGAATCTCGATCGCAATCACCAACTGTCCCCAAACTGAAAAGTAACTCCCCACATCCACCAGGCTCAACCCTGTCACGCACACCGCCGAAGTTGTGGTAAACAGTGCCACTAATGGACTGTTCCAACTGCCGCTCGTACCCGTAATCGGCAACATCAAAGCTAGAGTACCAAATAAAATCACCCCCAAAAATCCGAAACAGATAGTCCGCGCAATATTCATCAAGATTATTTATCACCGTAGGTGAATGTTACTAAAGATATTCCACCATCGGTAGATCTCCAACCAGCTTTAACTGCCCAATTTAAACGCTTCCAGAAAGAAGCCATAGATCAGACCCAATTTTAGACTATCGAGCATGATAACCCACAGCGGCAGCCGACTGCCGATCGACCTAGAATCAACTAATTCTCGCTCAGAGCCACTGCGCGTCAGGACGATCTCGCTGCTGATATTCCGACTCCTCAAATTCCATCCATACCTCAGCCAACTAATGAACTCGACGATCACTAGTATCACTAGGGAATTGACAATATCTAATCCCGCCTGTTGTCCGGCATTTGTCGTGATCGTCGAAGCCAGAAAGTTACCAAATAGTAAACTGATAATTATCAGCGAGGTTCGCCGCCAGGGATTTTGCACCCATTGAGTAGATTTCTCGATCGTGCCCTCGATTAATGTATTCAGTCGAGTATTTTGCATAATTATCTCTTACTACTGCGATTTGTTTCTTGCCAGATGTTACCAATACCTTTGATGATACCGCGACCGATTAAGCCGATACTGCGACCAATAATTTCTGTTAGTAAGTATACGATAATAACACCAATAAATGTTGTCGCAAATTTTAGTCGAGGTACAATCGCATCCCACGTTTCTAAGGCAAATGGTATCGCTAAAGAAATCCCTCTTAATCGAGCTAATTCTTGCGATCGAGGCGCGTAAATTGTCAGGCAATCGATCCCATACTCTGTCAGAATGAATAATTGATATCGACTTTCAAACATAGCTTGCGGTTGAGCAACATGCCGATTGATTCGATATCGCCAAGATAAGTCATTCCGAAATCTTTCGATTTCTCGACTAGATAGTAGTCTGCGATGATAAAATCTGCTTTTAATTGCCTCTACATCACCAAAATTATCGAGTAAAGGTTGAATCACGGCATTGGCAATATTAATCATGAGATTTTCTAGAATTTCGTCAGCACGATCCTCAGCAGCTTGAGTTCCAATCCCACAATCTATATTGTCAATTTTTAGCGGTTTCTGAAATAGCACGTAATTTAGTAACTCGATGATTTGAGGGATCTTTGATATAATTTCCTTCCAAACAATAGAACGATTTTTTAGAAGAATAGGAATAATTTCAATTTGCAAATTATTGCTCGAATCTGTATAGTATCTTCCAAAAAACTCGATCATTACTGATTCCCACAAATCCAAGAGGATTTTCTCTTGTTTGACTGGTAGAAGATCGAGTGTGACTTGAGAAAACCTTAATTCATCTAATAAAACTTCGATCTGTCGGAGGATAATATAAAACAATTCTCGCTTTTTTTCTGGCTGTAAAATATCAATCTCTAGGGTAACTGTAGTAAGGTTTCCTTGGCTAAAGCCTAGTTTTTTTGCAACCCGATTTAGTATTGATGATTGTAAGCTTTTATCTATTGTTGCGGCTGTAATCGATGACTCATTGGTAGAGTATTGGTCTTGTAATATCGGTTCGAGAGCTGTCAATCTCGACGAGTTTGAAATCAGGAATAGTCGCTTTGCTAGCCACTGAGCCGCAATTAATTCTCGTCTCCGTCCAGTCAAAATTAATCTCTCAATATCGGACATTTGCCGATATTGGAGATCGATATTTAATGCTATCAAAGCCGCTTGAATTTGTTGCAGACTGGACGATTTCATGGCTTTTGTCAAATAAATATGCTATAATATTTGTGTATCTTGACGTGTGAAATTCGTAAAATATTTAATAAGACTAAATAAAAGTTTCAAGTATTTTTATAGAATAAAACCGAATTTTATAGCTTTTGATCGCTCAAGCTCTGGTGTATTTTTGAATTCAGGCATTAGTTTTGATCAAACATATTTCTTTGAAAGAAACCCTGGTGTTATAGAATACTGATATTACCCCGATGATGTCGCCATTACAAGTGTCAATTATGGTGATTGTGAGGACTTTTTAGCTCCGCCATTTTGTGGGTGGCTTTCGTTGGCGGAGCCTCTCTGTTGGCGAAGCATTTGCCTTGGCAAAAGGAAAATCGCCACATCGACAGTTAAATCTTAGCCTGCTAACTCCCCGATCCCGCCTTCAAAATGTCGAATTTTCCGCCCATTCGCCTGCGCTTGTCTCGGTTTCGATCGATCCAGATCGGGATACTGGTACTGATCTCAATTCTCTGCTCTACGATCTCCACACCTGCTCAAGAGGCACTAGATCGGGCGGCTGTAACCGTTGACAGTCGGCAAATTTTTCAGGTCGCTAGTTCCGCACAGCTAAAAGCCAGCGAGCGGACAGACTGGATTAATAACCAGCTCCAAGCAGCGGTTGAATCTCAACAACCACCAATAGTTAAACTCGAACAGCGAAATCAAGCTCCGACGATCGTCGTTAACGATCGCTATCTGCTCACCGTCACCCAAAACGATACCAGCGCAGGTCAAACCCCCACCGAGCAAGCCACAATCTGGGTAAATCGGCTTCAAACCGCGATCGTCCAAGCCCAACAAGAACGCCGCCCAGAATTTATCAACCAAATGCTTGTACTAGCAGTGGGGGTGATTGTCGTAGCGATCGGACTACACTGGATACTGGGCAAAATTTGGGCAAAAATTAAGCGCAGAGTGCATCAATTACCCGCCCCTGGGACGGAAGGCGAACCGCCCTCGATTAATTTATTATTCCGATTGACCTTATTTGTAGTGCGAATGGCAATGTGGATCAGCGCGTTGCTATATATCACCAATCTGTTTCCCCTCACCCGCCAGTGGGGTTACAATCTCACCGCCAGCTTGATTTCCAGCCTTACCGACCCGATTTTTTCCCGTGGGGCGATGTCCTACTCGGTAACTAGTTTAGCAATCCTGCTGGGGTTGCTCGTTGTCACGATCGTCCTGTCGGGAGTACTGACAAATATCTTGCGGACGCGGATCTTACAAGTTATGGGCGTGAGTCGCGGTGCCGAAGCTAGTATCTCGATTTTGGTTAAATATACCCTAATCGCCATTGGCTCGATCGTCCTGCTCCAACTCTGGGGGCTGGATCTGAGTTCCTTGACGATTCTTGCCAGTGCGTTGGGGATTGGGATTGGGTTTGGATTTCAAAATATCGCTAAAGACTTTGGAAGTGGGTTAATTTTACTATTCGAGCGACCGATTCAAGTTGGTGACTTTATTGAAGTGAACGATTATAAGGGTACTGTCGAACAGATTAATGCCCGCAGTACTGTGA
>JAJAYU010000056.1 GCA_026786125.1 Chamaesiphon sp. | reverse complement strand
GTCTCCCAGTCTCCCAGTCCCCAAGTCCCCAAGTCCCCATCTACCTCCCCCTCCCCACCCGCGTCCACTCTCGCCCCCTACCGCCAGTCGCCATTGTAGACATGCGGCAAGAATTGAAAGATGGCAATCGGAGCATCTTTAGTCGTCCTCTCGCCCAGGCTTTGCGCCAGATGCAAGCAAATAAGCAACAGGGGATCTTGTTTATCCATCGGCGTGGACATAGTACTTTCGTCTCCTGTCGGACTTGTGGCTATGTGTGTGAGTGTCCCAACTGCGATGTATCTCTGTCGTATCATCAGCCAGGAGCTGCAGCAAGTGCTCTATTACGTTGCCATTACTGCAACCATTGCGAACCCCAGCCCAGCAAGTGTCCTGAGTGTGAATCTGCTTATTTCAAATTCTTTGGGAGTGGTACCCAAAAAATTGTTGAAGAATTGAATCAGCAGTTTCCCGAACTTACCTGTCTGCGATTCGACAGTGACACTACTCGCACCAAGGGCGCACATCGCCAGATCTTGACCGCATTTGTCCGTGGCGAGGCGGATTTACTTGTTGGTACCCAAATGCTGACTAAAGGATTGGACTTGCCACAAGTCACCTTGGTGGGGGTGGTGGCTGCGGATGGGCTATTACATTTATCCGATTATCGGGCTGCCGAGCGGACTTTTCAAACATTGACTCAAGTGGCGGGACGTTGTGGGCGGGGGGATGAAGCCGGAAAGGTGATTATTCAAACTTATAATCCAGATCATCCCGTACTTGCGGCGGTAACTAGGCATGATTATCAGGCATTTATTGCGGCTGAGTTACCCGAACGTCGGATGCTCGATTATCCCCCCTATGGCAAACTGATTTTGCTCAGGTTTAATAGCATCGATCCTGTCGCTGTCGAACAGACGGTGACTGAAATTGGATTAGCTCTCAATGATGGGGCAATTGCTGGACATTATGAAGTATTAGGCCCCGCACCCGCAACAGTGATGCGGGTTAATAATCGTTATCGTTGGCAAATCATGCTCAAATATTTAGCAAATGGTACTGCAACGCTACCTGATTGGGAATTACTTAGAAGTAAATGTTCCAACGTGGTCAAAATGACAATTGATGTGGATCCGCAGAACTTTTTGTAAAATTGTTACAGAAAGTAAATAAATCATGTTGTAAGATGAAGCTAGTTGAATTTAAGTAAAACTATTAGACTAATCGCCACTATGAGTGATATATCCATAGATAACCCCATTTCCAAAACTACTACAAATGCTGAAGTCCCACCGACCCCAGAAGAACTCAAAACCAAGTTTGTCAAATATGCCATGCGGAACATGGTCAAAAAGGGTGCTAAGTCTCTCAAACACTTTGCCCTGAGTGCAATCGGTTTGATCACGTTATTCGTTGGATTAGCATATCTGAGTAGATAGATTTTAGGCTTTGGGCACAAGCATCATCCTCCCAGCGTAAAAATTCTCGCTAGTCTCTCGCAACCATATTTCGACTTCCTAGATGAATCTAGAATTAATTGTCCAAGATCTCTACCAGCCCAGTGTTGTGGATGAATCTACTTGGGTGGGGTGGTTTCAAGACTGGCACCAGACACCAGGATTGGATTTACCACCAGCAGATACTTACGAGCTAAGTCTCCGCCTCACTACCGATACTGAAATCCAAGCTTTGAATGCTCAATTTCGCCATCAAGACAAATCTACCGATGTCTTGTCATTTGCGGCGATGGAAGTTGATTTTCCCGAAATTGAGCCAGAACCAGGTAATTTATCTCTATATTTGGGAGATATTATTATTTCTGTCGATACTGCTGTTAGACAAGCCCCTGAACATGGGTATGCTCTAGACAAGGAGTTGGCATGGTTGGCTAGTCATGGACTACTACATTTGTTGGGATGGGATCACCCCGATGAATCAAGTCTACTGATAATGTTGGATCAACAAGAAACTTTTCTTACTCAAATTGGTCTGTGAGTTTTTATTGCCAAATTAGGCATGAAACTTTTTCAGCCATAAGTGTGAGCTATCTAATTAAAAAATCATTATTTTCCCTCTGGGAACAACCACAAATGCAGATTAAACTGGATGAATCATCCAATACTACGAGTATCCAACCAGATATGGCTAGCAAGGTATCAAATTCTGTCAACCAGCAATTAGAGCGCAATCATCAACAACGGGTTAAGGCTTGGCGAGTAGCAACCAGTATTGGGGTGAGTTTCAAATACGCTGCCGCTGGTGTGACTTATGCTTTCAATACCCAACGAAATTTTCGGATTCACTGTGTGATGGGCACATTGGCGATTAGCATCGGTGCCTTATTGAGTTTGACAAATGTCGAGATGGCGATAATTTGTATCACTAGTGGTCTAGTTTTGACCCTAGAACTATTAAACACCGCGATCGAATCTGTTGTCGATCTCACTGTTGGTCAAAATTATCATGAACTTGCCAAGATTGCCAAGGATTGTGCCGCTGGAGCTGTCTTGGTTTCGGCGTTTGCTTCAGTTCTAGTTGGATTGTGTCTAATTGCTCCAAAAGTAATGATCTTGTTCGGGATCTAATCCACCACAGCTAGTTCGTCAAATCAATCACTCTGATTCACAATTTGTCGATCCTTTCAACCCTGTTAAGATGTCAACCTTTAACTCCGCTACCAGCGGCAGTAGGGACGATATATCTTTGGACAAACATGAATAATGCGAATACAGGTGCGATCGAAATAACTGAGCCAGCCGCTACCAATCGCCAGTTCAATCCAAACGCACCTTCGGCTAATTTAGCTACGCCCAATGGGAGCGTATATAGAGTATCATCCTGAAGCACAATTAACGGCCACAGAAAATCACTCCAGGCACCAATAAATACAAAAATTGCTAAAGTAACCAGGGACGGGCGAATAGCGGGTAACATCACACTCCACCAAATCCCAATCTCCCAACAGCCATCCATTCTCGCCGCTTCTTCGAGTTCTTTGGGCACAGACGCAAAGGCTTCTCGTAATAAAAATATCCCAAAAGCAGAAGCAAGATTGGGTAAGATTACACCCAAGTAACTATTCACTAATCCCAACTGAACGGCGATGATATACAGCGGAATCATCACGATCTGAAATGGAATCATAATCGTCGAAACGACAATTGAAAAGATAATTTCTTTACCCTTAAATTCTAGCCGAGCTAATGGGTAAGCAGCTAGGGCACAAAAGATCAGATTGATCCCTACACTCAACACCGCCACGATGCTGCTATTAAATAAATAGCGTCCAAAATCATTACTTTGCCAAACGGTAATAATATTTTCAACAGTCGGATGACTGGGTAATAACTGTGGTGGCGACTGAAAGATATTTTCGTCCGCCGATTTGAGGGATGTACTCAATAACCATAGTAAGGGAAACAGCATCAAACTAGCGATCGCACTCAAGCCACCATAAATCCCGATTAGCCTTACGGTTGGGGACTTCCAAAAATTAGACTGAATGGATTTAACTAGTAGTGATTGGCGCATTTTGAGTTGGGAAATTCGATCGAGCCGAATATACTAAGATGGGAGACGATCCTCAAGCCTAAAACCTAACAGCTAAAGCCTAAATGATGCCACTAGACGTACCTACCGCAATTTTACAACGCCGATCGATCAAAAACTTCAAACCAGATCCGATCGATCCAGCATTACTCCGTCAACTGCTCGAACTCACTGTCGCCGCCCCAAGTAGTTTCAATATCCAAGATTGGCGGATTATCGTCGTCCAGAGTCCCGAACAGAAAGCCGCGCTAGGAGCTGCTTGCTTCAATCAACCTCAAATCCTCCAAGCACCTGTAAATTTGGTGTTTGCTGCCGATATTAAGGCTGGTGAGCGAGATTTGACACCAATCTTGGAACAGGGTTTACAGACTGGAGCTTGGAATGAAGGTACCGTTGGTTATTTCAAGAAAGCTATTCCTGATTTCTCAGTTGCATTAGGTGACAAAGCACGGGAATATGCGATCAAAGATGCAATTATTGCTGCGACTCACGCCATGCTTGCCGCTGAGAGTTTGGGCTTGTCTACCTGCATGATGAATGGCTGGAGCGAGGATAAAGTCAAAGCAGTAATCGGTGCTGAAAACGATCCAGATATCGCCATCGCCCTAGTACTACCGATCGGCTACGCTGCCGAACCACGCAAAAATCCAGGTCGGATGCCATTTGAATTTAACGTATCACTCGATCGGATCGATCGTCCTTACCAGAGATAATTTCGCTTGGGTGCTGATTATAAGCACCCAAAGATCATTAATTTATTATAGATATGCCAGCAAAAGATTTTTACCACGATACTGTCAGAACGGCATTAGAGAAAGATGGGTGGACAATCACTGAAGATCCACTAACATTGAGTATTGGTAGTAGATCTGTCTATATCGATCTAGGAGCAAGAAAATTGCTGGCAGCAAACAAAGGAGAACTTCAAATTGCTGTTGAGATCAAGAGCTTTATCGGTAATTCACCAGTACGTGAATTAGAAACTGCACTAGGTCAATATCTTCTATACTCTCAGATATTAGAAGAGCAAAAATCTCATCGGGTATTATATCTTGCAATTAGTCAGACAATTTATATGGATTTATTTTCAGAAGCAATTGGTGAACTGATAATAAGGAAGAATCATCTAAATCTAGTTGTTTTTAATATCCAAAACAAGGAAATTACTAAATGGATAACCTAAATAATTATAGCGAGATCATTGAAAAAATCTTACGAGAATATGCTGCAATCACTTACAGTCACAGTGACATCAATCGGCGAGTAGTAATTGATGCTGAACGGAGCCAATTCTTTCTGGTAATTGAAGGTTGGGATGGCGATAGACGGATTCATGGTTTTTTAATCCATGTCGAAATACGAGATGGTAAAGTTTGGGTACAAAGAGATGGCACCGAAGATGGGATCACAGATGAATTATTAGCAGCAGGCATTCCGAAGGATAAAATCGTATTGGCTTTCCATCCTGTTTATATAAGACAGCATACTGAATACGCAGTAGGATAGGATCTATGATCGCAAAGATTGATATCTTTATTCTAAGCATTTACAATTGATTTCTAGATTTGATTTGAATATATCGATCGACCAATCTATCACTAATTTGCGTAGCTGGAGCATCTAAGACTAATACCCCTTTGCGTTTGAGATTGGCGAAGGCGAGTTCCCGTTGACGGAGTAAATCTAGGGCGACGGCTTGAGTGTATGCGCCTGGAATATCGGTGGCTAATTGATGAGCGCGGACATCGACTTGGGGATCGCGGAGGGTGACACAGAAGGGGAGATAGCGGGGAGTGAGTCTACCGAGGGCGGTGAGTAGCTCGGCTGAGGCGATATCGTCGATGATATCAGTGATGATCACGACTAGAGCGCGGCGACTTTGTTGTTTGAGAATGGTGGTGACTGCTCCGAGGTAATCTGGTTCAAGCAATTCGGGCTGAATCCGGCTTACCTTATCGAGGATTCTAGAAAAGTGATTTTGTCCCTGCTGGGGTGGGATCCAGGTAGTCAAATATCGATCGAATACGCCGACACCGACTCGATCTCCCCGTTGAATGGCGGTGAGTGCGAGGGAGAGGGTAGCATTTAGACCAAAATCGAAGCGTTTATATCCTTGAATATTAGCGGTCATCAGCCGACCGCGATCGAGTAGGATAATTACGGTTTGTTCTTGCTCTGGTTCTAGGAGCCGAATTAGGGGGCGATTGCGCCGAGCGGTGGCTTTCCAATCGATCGATCTGGGGTCATCCCCAATGTTATACTCGCGGAGTTCGCTAAATTCGGTGCCGATTCCCCGCTTTCGGGCTTGGCGCATAGCTCCGCTGGATTGGAGTGCAAGTTTGATCGAGAGAGCCTTTAAGCCAATTAAATCTGGATAAACAGGGACAGTTTGGGCGGCATCTACTCGCCACTGTTGCCAAGCCAATCCCCAGATACCCAATTGCCTAACTTGAATTCCTTGCCATTCGTACTCGCCTCGTTGGTAAGGCTGGACTGTATAGGTGCTAGTTTGACTTTTACCTGGTTCTAATTGTCCAGCAATTAATTCGGGTGTTCCAGGCAAATCTTGGGGTGAACCGTCGCGAATCTGATAGTTGAATTGGCGAGATTTACCGCTAGTTTGCCCAGCCTGAATCGTAATTGTAACTGGATTGTCGCGACCGATCGAAAGCTTCCCTAATGGTTCTCGACTTACCTGAATCCGATCTGTTTGATTCCGCCCAGCATCAATACCTGCAAGAACGAGAATCAACAAATACCAAGCAAATGTGAGGGCAACCGCGATCAAAATCCCCTGAGGCGCAGGGATTAAGATCGCGATAATTGTGGTGACAAATCCTCCGCTAGCTAGTAACCACAATGTTTTAGCACTAGGAATAAAGCTGAGGATTTGAGGCATATGATTTAGAAAAACTTGAGTAACATCGAACTCAAACCAGTGAGCAAATCGACCATATTACCATTTCCAACATTAGTATTGAGGTTAGTTGGTTGATTCGCAAGTTTGATTTTTGCTTGCAATGCTTGGGCTACTTGAGTCCCTTCTCGATCGGATTGAGAGAAGAATAATCGTTCAGCTAACATAGCATCTTTCACCGCACCCCGATCGTCTTGAGCGCGAAATTTGGCCATCGCTCTGGCGAGATATGCACCTGGAAATAAGGGCTTGAGGGCAATTGCTCGATCGTAATTATTGATCGCACTGGCGAAATCATTTTTCTGCCATTCAGCATAGCCCCACTTATAAAAATCTTCAGCAGTACCAACTGTATTGGGGATACCGACAGCACCTTGGAGATAGGCATTGCGAATATCTAATCCTTGCAGATTGGCATTGGTGAGATAGCTCGATCGTAAATCCGTACCAGTGAGATTGGCACCGCGTAAATCTGCACCAGTCAAGTTTGCACCATTGAGCGAGGCACCCGTGAGATTGGCACCGCGTAGATTTGCACCCGTCAGATTTGTCTGACTCAAATTGGCACCAACCAGATTTGCTCGCTCTAGATTAGCACCTGTTAAATCATTTAGTACTAACCCTGCACCTCTCAAGTCACAGGCGATACAGTCTTTGGTTGATAATAATTGTCGCAAGTCATTATTGTTTTCAGCTTGAGCGGTAGCTGTAAAACTGGTAATTAGGAAAAATGTCGTTGCAATAGTTTTGAGTTTCATCGGGGTATTTAGTTTAGTGGATGGTGGATGGCGATTCGCGCTCCTCGGGTTCCCCGAGGGTTTAGCGAATCAAGACAGTGGATGGTGGATGGTGAAAGAAGTTGGTCAGATGCGAATATTGATTGAATAGATATTTCGTAGACACTAGATGGTGGGAACTGCCCAGCCTTCGGCTATCTATCCACTAGTCACCATCCACCATTCACCAATTCAAAACGGTAAATCACTGAGATCTTCAGTATCATTTAGTTGCTCTGACTGGGTAGCAGATCTGGCTTGTTCCCAGGCGAGATCTGCTGATGCAATTTGTTTGAATAAGTCAGCAGAGTGACGGGGCGGTTGCTGTAATAATCGATCGATCTGATATTTCGATCTGATCGTGGCTAGCTCTGAGGGAGAAAGCCTCGGTTCTGTCCATTCAAAGTCAGATGCCGTATAGACTGGGAGCCTAGAGCCAAGCTGTTCGATCGGGATATCTGGGAGCCTTACTAATAAGTATTCCCGCACGCGGCGGATTTCTGCAAATCTATTTTCAATTTCATTGAGAATACCGACAAATTGACTGAGATGATGGGTAGTAATTGCCACCCGCACTTCGATGTCATCGAGGGGAATTTTCAGTCGCTCGGCTTTAATTAATAGATCTGGCGGAATTTTATCCAGTGATGGCGGATTAGAAGCAGCTAAAAGTTCGGCGACTGCACGATGAATTTGGTTTACAGTATTAGTAACAGTTTCTCTCAACGGTTGTTTTTCCACCGGAATTGCTGCTAAATCGATCAGATTTTGAGTAGCTGACTGAAGTAGTGAGATCGCCTCATTCAAGTGATTATTCATCAGAGTACATGAATTATATTCAGATCGATCGTACCAATTTTGTGGAGATTATTCTGCAAGAATTTCCAGCGTTTCGGACTCAGTGGGATCTGCATCTGGAGTCTTGGAATTCACTATTAGAACGCCCTGTGGCTTTAGATATTGCTGAGTTTGCTGACTTTGCGATCGATACAATCTGCGATGGTGTTGATGTGGAAATCAGCAAGATCAGCAGAGTTACCGAACAAATGCTAGAGTGCGGTGATTCGGTGATCAAATATGCCTTTCGGCGGATGTTTTTGGAGCAGATTGCCCATCGTCAGAGTCGCGGGGGGTTTCCAATCGATCGATTTACGAGTAAATTACAACCATTGGGATACTACCACTGGCAAGCGATCGATCGGAGTTGGGCAATTCATCCGTCGGGAGTTGCAATCGACTAACTACGCCTCAAGTTAAGATGAGCAGGTGTTAAATTAAGTCGCTAGCTAGTTGTAGTTACCATTATCAACCAGCTCGTTGCATCTTTACACCCACATTCTGCTATGAAACTACGCGAACTGCTGACTCGGAGCCAAATAACTTACTCCAGCGAGCATCCAAATTTAGATCTAGAGGTAACAGGCTTAAAAACTAATTCCCATACCTGTAAGGCGGGAGATTTATTTATTGGGATGCCTGGAACAAGAGTCGATGGGGGTGAATTTTGGCAAGGATCGATTGGCTCCGCCAAAGGTGCAGGCGCAATTGGAGCAGTGATTTCACCAGCCGCAGCCGCCGTACATCCGCCTACTTCATCTGATTGCGTGGTGATTGCTGAAGATATGATCGCCGCTTGTGCAGCTTTGGCAGGTACTTTTTACGATCAACCCGCCCATACGCTCAAGATGGTGGGTGTAACTGGTACCAATGGTAAAACTACTACCACTCATATTATTGAATACTTACTCGCCCAAGCAGACATCTCTACAGCTTTGCTGGGTACGCTCTACACCCGTTGGAAAGGCTATCAGAAAACGGCGACTCACACCACACCTTTCGCAGTCGATCTTCAGCAACAATTAGCCCTAGCCTTAGCTGCTGGTAGTCAGGTAGCATTAATGGAAGTTAGTTCCCACGCATTAGATCAGGGGCGGGCAATGGGCTGTCCGTTTGAAGTGGGAGTATTTACCAATCTCACTCAGGATCACTTGGATTATCACCACAATATGGAGAATTATTTCCAAGCCAAGGCACTACTATTTAGCCCTGCTTATCTGACTGGACGGGCGATCATCAATCTCGATGACGAGTATGGCAAAAGATTAATTAGCCAAATTCCCGCCGAGCGAGTTTGGAGCTACAGCACAACTGATTCAGCCGCAGATTTGTGGACGAGCGCAGTCGAATATCACCAAACTGGAGTCACAGGCACACTCCATACACCACAGGGCGAAATTGCCTTCAGCTCGCCCCTAGTTGGCGATTACAATCTCGAAAACTTCCTAGCGGCGGTGGGGACGAGCCTCCATCTTGGGATGAGTTTAAAAGCGATCGTCGGGGCAATGGCGCAGTTTCCTGGTGTACCTGGGCGGATGGAGCGAGTGCAAATTTCGCCAACCCAGGATATCACCACGATCGTCGATTATGCTCACACTCCCGATAGTTTGGAAAGTCTACTTACTGCGGCACGTCCATTCATTCATGGTAAGGTAATATGTGTATTTGGCTGTGGTGGCGATCGCGATCGGACTAAACGCCCACAAATGGGTAAAATTGCTGCCGAGCTTGCCGATTTAGTCGTAGTGACATCGGACAATCCTCGCACGGAAGATCCTGCTCAAATCCTCAAGGATGTAGTCGCAGGTATCAACCGCACAGATGGTATCGAAGTGATTGCCGATCGAGCCGAAGCTATTGCCCACGCCATTTTGATCGCTCAAGCTGGTGATGGTGTCCTGATTGCAGGCAAAGGGCACGAAGATTACCAAATCCTCGGTACCGAAAAAATCCATTTTGACGATCGCGAACAAGCTCGTACTGCTCTAGGTAAAAGGTTTTAGGCTTTAGGCTTTGGGGATTGGGAGTTAAAAAGTTTCGCTCAATCCCCCAGTGTGTCTTTAAAAGGTGCTCCCGATCCCCACATCTGCTCTGATGGAAAAAACGTCTATTCCCGAACGAAATTTAGGTGAATTTAAAGATGAATCGATCGCGCATCTGATGCAGGAGTTGTGCACCCCATTAACTAACATTCAAACAGCTCTCAAGTTGCTCGAATCGCCAGGGATTAAACAGGTACAACGCCAAAGATATCTGGGCTTGATTCGGGGTGAATGCGATCGACAGAATTTGTTAATTGCTGGTGTCACTAGACTCCTAGCGATCAATCAACTGCCAGGTCCAGGGGAAATAGTCCCAATTAATTTATCACAAATTATTCCTGGCATAGTTAGCATCTATCAACCATTAGCAGCAGAAAAAGGAATTAGATTGGGTTACACTGTCCCTGCCGATTTACCAGAAATCATCTGTGTCGAGGCATGGTTGCGTCAAATTGCGATCGATCTATTACACAACGGCATTAAATATACACCTGACGGTGGGCATGTTTTTGTGCAAGCTTCCGTGCGGGATAATTATGTTCAGTTAGAATTTAGAGATACCGGAATTGGGATTCCACCATCAGAACTTCCCAAAATTTTTAATAGGTTTTATCGCGTTCGGAGTTTACCAAACGATCGTGGTGCAGGCTTGGGCTTAACGATCGTTCAAAATATTCTGACTCATTGCGGTGGCTCGATCTCAGTTGTCAGTCAAGTTGGGGCTGGCTCCAAGTTTCGGGTACTGTTACCAATTAGGGGATAGGGAATAGGGAATAGCGATTAGGGAATGAAGATAGTAGTTGGAAACAAATGAGAGAACGCAAGCGTTCTAAACTCTACCCCCTATCCCCTAACCCATATTCCCTATCCCCGTGTACTTACCAAAATTTAGATTTATCTTAGTCAAAGTGATTCAAGTCTTTGTGGCGGGTTGCGCCCTAATATTCTTACTCAGTATTTACGCTCATAAAATCGAACCGATCTGGGTTGAAGTCAAGCACATCGATATTACACTACCAAAACTCGATCGAGCATTTGACGGTTATCGGATCGTTCAAATTAGCGATCTTCATGCTGGTGATGGAACCGATCGATCGCAACTAGAAAAAGTTGTCGCGACTGTCAACGCCGAACATCCAGATCTGGTAGTAATCACAGGCGATCATATCACTCGAATTCCTAAACAGCATCTAGAATTACTAGATACTTTAGCTAAGTTACAGCCCCGCGATCAAACTATTTCGATCCTGGGTAATCATGACGTACAGAACGATCCCGTACCTGTTCGAGCCGCAATCAGAAAAGCGGGAATTACGTTACTAGAAAATAGCATTTATACGCTCAAACGAGATCGAGCAACACTACATATCGCTGGTGTTGGGGACGTTTTTTTTAAACAAGATCGACTCGATCTAGTCCTCGCCCAATTACCTAGCACCGGAGCCGCAATCATGCTCGCTCACGAACCAGATTTTGCCGATCAAACTGCGGCCACTGGACGATTTGGGCTACAATTGTCTGGACACTCCCACGGCGGACAGGTTCGCATCCCCTTTTCTGGTGGATATGTGCCGACTCTAGCTGAAAAATATCCACTCGGACAATATCAAGTTGGCGAGATGATTCAGTACACTAATCGAGGGATTGGGATGGTCATACTCTATGCCCGCTTTAACTGTCGTCCTGAAATTTCAGTATTTAATCTCAAATCTAGTGGATAGTGGATGGTGAATAGTGAATAGGGGCTTCAGAATTTGGATCGGTTATCGCTATAAAATTCGATCAAAGCGCAACTAAATATTTTTGGTTAATTAGTACCCTCAAACACAGTCTCCATCCACCATCCACCATCCACCATTCACCATCCACCACTCACATGGCATCCATCCGCGACTTACACAATCAGCTTGTTACGAAACAAAGATCGGCAGTAGAAATCGCCACAGAGGCGATCAATCGAGTAGAGCAACTAGAACCCAAACTCCGTAGTTTCCTCTGCACCACTCCGACGCAAGCCCTCGCACAAGCCCGATTGGTAGATGCCAAGATTGCCGCAGGGGAAGAAATTGGACTCCTGGCTGGAATTCCGATCGCTCTCAAAGATAATATGTGTACCCAAGGGATTGCGACTACCTGTGGTTCCAAAATACTTGAAGGATTTGTACCGCCCTATGAGTCTACCGTCACCCAGAAACTCAAAGACATCGGTGCGGTATCCCTGGGGAAAACTAACCTCGACGAGTTTGCGATGGGCAGCTCCACCGAAAATTCGGCTTATCAAGTCACTGCCAATCCTTGGGATCTAGAGCGAGTACCAGGCGGATCTTCCGGTGGTTCGGCGGCGGCTGTAGCAGGGTCAGAATGCGTTGTATCCCTTGGTTCTGATACTGGTGGCTCCATTCGTCAACCTGCCTCTTTTTGTGGCGTGGTGGGGCTAAAACCGACCTATGGACTGGTATCGAGATTTGGGCTAGTTGCCTATGCGTCATCACTAGATCAAATCGGCCCATTTGCCCGTACAGTTGAGGATGCGGCAATATTACTCTAAGCGATCGTTGGTTACGATCCCAAAGACTCTACCAGCCTCAAAGTCGAGACTCCCAAGTACTCTCAGTTACTCACTCCCGACTTACCAAAAGGTCTAAAGATCGGGATTATTACCGAAACTTTTGGCGAAGGTTTGGATCCACAAGTCGCGGAATCAGTGCGTCAATCGATCGAACATTTCCGCGCCCTCGGTGCTGAAATTCAAGAGATTTCCTGTCCTCGTTTCCGCTACGGTTTACCCACCTATTACGTGATCGCTCCCTCTGAGGCATCGGCAAATTTAGCTCGCTATGATGGCGTGAAATATGGCTTCCGTGCTGAAGCAGATAACTTAATGTCGATGTACACCAAAACTAGAGCCGCCGGATTTGGCGCAGAAGTCAAACGCCGAATTATGCTCGGTACTTATGCACTTTCGGCGGGCTATTACGACGCATATTATCTCAAGGCACAAAAAGTACGCACCTTAATTAAGCAAGACTTTGAAGCGGCTTTCAGTCAAGTAGATATTCTGATTACCCCCACTGCTCCGACAACTGCGTTCAAAGCTGGCGAAAAAACAGCCGATCCTTTGAGCATGTATCTTTCGGACTTGATGACGATTCCCGTTAATCTGGCTGGATTACCAGGAATTAGTATCCCTTGTGGTTTTGATGATAAAGGTATGCCGATCGGGTTGCAATTAATTGGCAACGTGCTGCGTGAGGATATTTTGCTTCAAGTTGCCCATGTGTATG
>JAJAYU010000055.1 GCA_026786125.1 Chamaesiphon sp. | reverse complement strand
GGGTTGTAGATGTTGCTAAGATTGTTTTCAGAGATTTAAACACTATTCCGAGTTAAATACAGTAGATTCTTTTTGAGAGGTAATATCATGATCGTAGAGCAAAAGGTGAGAATGCTCATGGGGCTGTTTATTGGTGCGGGTTTGAGTCTTTCCCTAGTTGCTTGCGGCAATGGTAATGACTCAAAGAATAATCAGTCTGGAGCAACACAGAAAAAAGATGTCGAAATTACCCTTGTTGGCTATGCTGTGCCAAAAGCCGCCCACGATCAAATTATTAGGAAGTTTGTAGCAAAATGGCAACGGGAACATAACCAAAAAGTCACTTTCAAGCAGACGTATGGCGGTTCAGGTTCGCAAACTCGTGCTGTCATCGATGGTTTGCCTGCGGATGTGGTACATCTAGCATTAGGTGGTGATGTTGATAAATTAGCCCAAGCCTCACTGGTGGCAGCAGATTGGCAAAAGAAGTTACCAAATCAAAGTATTGTCGCGCAGTCTGTTGCGGCGATTATTACTCGTCCAGGAAACCCCAAGAAAATTAACTCTTTTACCGATCTTGCTCGTCCTGATGTCAAATGGGTAACAGCTAATCCAAAAACATCCGGTGGTGCACGGTGGAATGTTTTAGCACTGTGGAATGATGCGATTAAATCTGGCGAAAATGAAGCTAAAGCTACTGAGTTTGTTGCCACAGCCTTTAAAAATGTTGTTGTCCAGCCCAAAGACGCACGAGAAGCCACCGATGCCTTTGTCAAACAGGGACAGGGTGATGCATTATTAAACTATGAAAATGAGATTCTTTTCGCTAAAGAACGAGGTCAATCACTTGATTATGTGGTGCCAGCGGTAAATATTTCGATCGATACTCCCGTCGCGATTGTCGATAAAAATGTCGAGAAGCATGGCAATCGCGAAGTTGTCGAAGCCTTTGTTCAATACTTGTTTGCACCTGAAGCCCAAGCCGAATTTGTTAAATTGGGTTATCGACCGATGGGCACAGCAGTCGCAGATACTCGTTTTCCTAAGATTAAAACCTTAGGGACTGTGACAGAATATGGTGGATGGAATAATTTTCAGAAAAAATTCTTTGCAGAAGGAGCAATCTACGACAAAATTCAAGCTGGTAAAAAATAGCTAAGTCAAGGTTATCAAAATATTCAGAGTGTCAGAATTGTCTGAAGTCTAAATGCTGAATTAGTTTGAGTATAAGTTCGCCAATTATCATACTACGGATCAGGTAATCTAAAATGTCCAGTTCACTCTCCAGCAAATCTCAGGAAAAAGTATTGCACTCGATTTCTATTCATATTCCCCAGCAATTTCACAAAGAACCAGTTTTAGCCCAGCTCATCAGTAATTACGATTTGATCGTCAATTTTAGAGCAGCAGTACTAGACCAAAAAGCCACGGGGGGTGGATGGTTTAACCTGGATTTAGAAGGCTATCCTCAAGATATTGACAATGCTCTGAGCTATCTACAGCATTTAGAGATAGAAATTTTTCGGACTTACACATAGTAGTTTATTTTCTAATCTTGTGGTACAGCAATTCTCAACTCTTTTATGAGCAATATTATTAATGCCAGTCTCGTCAAACCCAAACCATTGTGGCGACAATGGTTTGATCGCATCCGTAATTTATCATGGACATGGCGGATTACCTGGTTTTACTTAAGTGCGATGCTATTTCTCCCATTGGTGGCAATGTTTGCCAAAGCTGGGAGTGAGGGCTGGTCAAAATTTTGGGAAGTAGCGGCTAGTCCGATCGCTTTATCGACTTATGATGTTACTTTTACCACTTCTCTAATTACGGCACTAATTAATGGTGTATTTGGGACTGCAATCGCCTGGGTATTGGTGCGGTATGATTTTCCTGGTAAGCGGATTATTGATGCTTCGATCGATCTGCCATTTGCATTACCCACTTCAGTTGCTGGGCTGACTTTGGCAACAGTCTACAGTGACAATGGCTGGATTGGCAGTTTATTCGCGCCATTGGGGATTAAAATCGCCTTCACGCGGTTGGGAGTGGGAATGGCGATGCTATTCATCTCGTTGCCGTTTATCGTCCGTACAGTTCAGCCTGTGTTGATGGAGCTGGAGCGAGATATTGAGGAGGCGGCGTGGTGTTTGGGTGCATCTGAGTGGCAAACTTTCCGGCAAGTGATATTACCGCCGTTATTGCCATCGATCTTGACTGGGATGGCTTTAGGATTTTCCCGTGCGGTAGGGGAATACGGTTCGACAGTAATTATTTCATCCAATACACCATTCAAGGATTTGATCGCACCTGTTTTAGTCTTTCAACGGTTGGAAGAATACGACTATGCTGGGGCGACAATTATTGGGGTCGTTTTACTGGGAATTTCACTAGTGTTACTAGTGGGTATTAATATCTTGCAGGCTTGGGGACAGCGTTATGAAAAATAGTACTTCTGTTGATACTTTAGTCCATCAAGGTCGAGACAAAAAACAGAGCAACTGGATTCCAACTGTCTTAATTGGACTATCGATCGCTTATGTTAGTCTAATTATTTATATTCCCGCAGTAAATGTTTTTCATCAAGCATTTCACAAAGGGATCGAACCTTTTTTATCTAATTTTGGTGAACCAGCTTTTCTCAATGCAGTCAAGGTGACACTATTACTCGCATTAATTGTTGTCCCAATTAATACTGTATTTGGCTTGTGTGCAGCATGGTCGATCGCTCGACATCAATTTCCTGGACGCACGTTATTGTTGAGTATTATCGATCTACCCTTGTCGATTTCTCCCGTAGTTGCAGGTTTGATGATCATGCTACTTTACGGCAATCAAGGTTGGTTCGGAACTTGGTTTAAAGCTCAAGGTATCGATATTGTCTTCGCCCTCCCAGGGATGATTTTGGCAACAGCTTTTGTGAGTATGCCATTTGTGGTGCGGGAGGTAATTCCAGTACTAGAGGAGGCTGGAGTGGATCAGGAGGAGGCGGCTAGAACTTTGGGTGCAAGTGATTGGCAGATTTTTTGGCGGGTGACGCTGCCGAATATTCGCTGGGGGTTGATGTATGGAGTATTGCTGACAAATGCGCGGGCAATGGGTGAGTTTGGGGCGGTATCTGTGGTATCTGGAAATGTCGCAAATGTAACTCAAACTTTACCGTTGTTTGTGGAGGAAGCTTATAAGGATTATAATACCGAAGCCGCTTTTTCTGCCGCAGTTTTACTCGCTCTACTCGCTGCTGTTACTCTGGTTTTGAAAGAGGTTTTAGAGAGTAAAACTAGGATTAAAGATCAGTGATATCCGTAAATCATAGTTGGTGGGCTGGTTGAGTGTGTTGGGTTTAATTCTTCAACCCAACCTACCTATCTATTCACCATCCACCATCCACTAAATATAATACATCGGACTGCTCTGCCGTTGAGTTTCTAGTGTTTTGGCTAAATCTTGAAGAGTGTAACTAATGAGGATTTCATTAACTGATTCTTTAATCCCTGCAAATGTTTGAATGACGACAGTTTTTTCGAGAGTATTGGGAGTAGTTGGATCGACTTTTTTCTGATCGCCACCACCTTCGATCGCAATTACTATATCTAATAAGGTGATTTGCCACAGCTCTTTGGCTAGTAGATAGCCACCTTTCATGCCGCGCTGACTGGAGAGGATGCCTTGACGCTTGAGGGAAGTAAAAATCTGGTCGAGATAGCGTTCTGGCAATGCCTGACTAGCCGCAATCTCATTCACCTTTAGGGGTTTACCTTGGGCTTGTCGATCGGCAATTTCGAGTAGGGCGACTAAAGCATATTCTAGTCTAGAGGAGAGTTCCACAAGCAGTTCGTCAAATACTATATTTAAGATATCACGGTTTTCCGCTCGATCTGGAGTCCTAATTAATCGGCTCTCCCGCCAATATGGGGTAAATGGGGGTAAAATGTAGCGATAGCGGAATTTTAGCC
>JAJAYU010000054.1 GCA_026786125.1 Chamaesiphon sp. | reverse complement strand
TTATCGGTACCTTCGTGCTGATTTTTGCTGGCACAGGTGCGGTGATGGTAGATCGACTTAGCAATGGTGCTGTCACCCATCTCGGCATCAGTATCGTATTTGGTGCCGTAGTCACAGCTTTGATCTATAGCCTCGGACATATTAGCGGCGCGCACTTCAACCCAGCGGTGACGCTAGCCTTTTGGAGTAGTGGCTTTTTCCACAGGAGCTTGGTGATACCTTATATTTTGGCACAGGTACTAGGTGCGATCGCGGCTTCGTGGCTCTTGCGGATCTCCCTGGGGGCGGTGGGCAACTTGGGAGCCACAATCCCGCGAAATGGTGACTGGATCCAATCTCTAGTCTTAGAAACAGTACTCACTTTTATCCTGATGCTAGTGATTTTTGGGTCTGGACTTGACCGCCGTAGCCATATCGGGTTTGCAGGCATCTCGATCGGCTTGACAGTCATGCTAGAAGCCGCTTGTATGGGGCCAATTACTGGGGCGAGTATGAATCCGGCTCGATCGCTAGCTCCTGCTCTAGTCGGCGGCAATTTGCACCACCAATGGTTGTATTGGGTCGCACCGATTCTGGGCGCGCAGTTGGCAGTGGTGGTATATCGCCATTTGTCGAATAATTTTGCCGATCTCAAAAACTAAAAATTAAGGAGAAAACCATGAAACGAGTAATGTTTGTCTGCAAAAAAAATTCAGCCAGATCTCAAATGGCCGAAGGCTTTGCGCGACATTTAGGGGCTGGAAAAATCGAGGTCACGAGTTCGGGATTAGAAGCGAGTACCGTTCGTCCAGAAGCGATTGCCACCATGAAAGATACTGGCATTGATATTACCAGTCAAACCTCCAAAGCCTTGAATGAGTTTAAATCAGCAGATTTTGATGTGGTCATTTCCCTCTGTGGCTGTGGGGTGAATTTACCCCCAGAATGGCTAGAACGTCCAGTCTTTGAAGATTGGCAACTTGACGATCCAGCCGAACAACCGGAAATTTTCCCCAGGGTGCGGGAAGAAATTCGAGAACGGGTAACAGCATTAATTAAATCGTTGTGAACCAATGAACAAATCTACTCATCCGCCGAGGATATTATTTCTATATGGCTCCTTGCGCGAGCGTTCCTACAGTCGGTTACTTGCCGAAGAAGCCGCCCGCATCATTCAAGAGTTTGGAGCGGAAGTAAAATTTTTTGACCCGCGCCAACTACCGATTTATGGCAGTGTTCCTGATACCCATCGTGAAGTCCAAGAATTACGCGAGTTAAGCCTGTGGTCAGAGGGACAAGTGTGGTCTAGCCCCGAACTGCATGGGCAAATTACTGGAATTCTCAAAAATCAGATCGATTGGATTCCGTTAAGTATTGGTGCTGTCAGACCCACTCAAGGTCGGACACTAGCGGTAATGCAAGTCAGTGGTGGTTCCCAATCTTTTAATGCTGTCAATACGCTACGGCTGTTGGGACGGTGGATGCGGATGGTGACGATTCCCAATCAGTCATCGGTAGCCAAGGCTTATCAGGAGTTTCATGACGATGGGATGATGAAAGAATCGGACTATCGAGATCGAGTCATCGATGTGATGGAAGAATTGTATAAATTTACATTGTTACTCAGAGATGAGGTGGACTATTTGACCGATCGTTATAGCGAACGAAAGGAAAAAGCTAATCCCAATTTAAAGAATTAATACACAAAAAAATATCTGTATTGTTATTAGAACAATACAGACTATCAACTATCGACTAATTAAGTATCTAGTCGGTAATACTCCTTGGCGGCTTCCGCATAGCCCCAGGCTAAACCATCAGGATCGCGATTTCTAGTCCAGTCAGTGAAATCTGGTTCACTTCGTCGCTTATAGATCGTACTAGAGTGAACATCCAACCGTTTTGCTAGTTCGGATTGGATAATTGTCACTATCGGCGTGTCCGGTAATGATCTGGAGGCACCTTCAACAACAGGTTCAATAACAGGCTCAACAACAGGTTCAGTAACTGCTGTTTCGACACTTGCCAGTGTAGTTGGTGGGGCAGGCTCCTCATCAAATAATTGACGAAGATTGCTCAATCCCGCACCAGACTCTACTGGAAGGGGAATTGCTGGTGGAGCGAGTGGCTCAACTATCGATGTCACAATTGGGATTGCTTTAGCAATGGGTGGGATCGTCGCTGTAGAGACAAGTTCTTCAGGAATAGCTGCTAGTGGAGTAGCAACTGTTGGAAATACGGCAACGGGAGTTGTCGCTGGAGCGATCGCATGTAGCTCCAACTCCTGCTCACTGTCGTCAAAAATGCTGCCTAGAGTACTAATGGAAACAAAATAATAGACCTGTCCGCGATCGGGATGTTGGCGGCTACCCGTGCCAAATTCATCAGCTCTAATTGCTAAATATCGCTGAGATATCTTGCCAGAAATATTCGCTTTCAGGGAAAGATCGATCGGACTAATTTCGCCGCGATTCTGAACGATCAGTTGTTGAAAAACTGGATCGATCGATTGAGCCGTCTTCGACCATTCATAGCTTTGCCAGACATTTCCACCAGCAATGAGCAAAGTCACACCCAAAATTACTGGCCACGCCACAAATAGCGCGGACATTGTTAATGCGGCTGGGATGAGAACCAGCAGGAAACCTGTGGCACTTTTCGTATTTATCGCTCTTTCAGGCATTTGCCCTATGGTTTTTTAACTTAACGCTATGCTATTTTAGTCGATTTGATCACTATTTTTTTATTCTGGCAACTTCTTCACCGAAGTTGCCAAGATCCTTCCCGTTTGAACGTCTGTGACGGGAAGGGAATCGATGCCTAATTTGGGGTAAATGTAGCTGAATTACTGATAATTAACAATTCCAGCAAAGTCAGCAGCAGCCAGACTTGCACCGCCAACTAATACACCATCGATGTGTGGTTGAGCCATAATTTCATTGATATTGCTAGGCTTGACCGAACCACCATATTGAATCGTGACATCAGGATTGGTCAATTGGTCACGAATTACGCCAATGATGCGGTTGGCTTCAGCCGCTTCACAAGTTGCTCCGGTACCAATTGCCCAAATTGGTTCATAGGCAACCACCAATTTAGCTTGATCGATCCCAACCAATCCGTTCTTAATTTGATTGATAATGATTTTTTCGGTTTGTCCGGCATCCCGTTGTTGTTTTGTCTCCCCGACACAAAGAATGGGAATTAGTCCGCTAGCTTGAGCCGCCTTGAGCCGCAAATTCACTGTCTCATCAGTTTCCCCAAAATACTGGCGACGTTCGCTATGTCCCACGATCGCATATCTAACGCCTACTTCCGTCAACATGCTGGCAGAAATTTCACCAGTGAAAGCTCCACTTTCTGCCCAGTGAACATTTTGAGCACCCAATCTGATCCGATTACCATGTAGACTTTTGCTCACAATTGCCAGATCGGTAAATGGCACGCACAAAACTACTTCCCGCTCCTCAGGTGCATCATCGATTTGAGCGATAAATTCCATCAAAAACTCTGAGGCTTCGCTCTGAGTTTTATACATTTTCCAATTACCAGCAATAATAATTTTACGCATCATCTCAAATTAGGCGACCAAGTTCAGTCTCTATGTTCCCATGAATTGGTTTCGGAGCGGGGGATTAGGCTTTAGGCTTTAGGTCTTAGGCTTTAGGGTTCGGAAAGGACGCAAGCGTCCCAAGATCCGAATTCTAAATTCCAACCTAAAGCCTAAAGCCTAAGACCTAAAGCCTTGTTTCCACCACAAAAAAAGCCCGATCGCACTAGAAGGCAAGAATACCGCTGTGAGGACTATTCCGGTGGTTGGGACTGGGGTTAGACTGGTGCCAAGGTAGTTGATCGCGATCGAAATGGCGACCGATGGTAATAACATTTTGAGTAACAAGTTGATCTCTTCTGACACTAAATAATCTCTACCTTCAAATTTATGATGCAATTTAGCGAACTAATAACTAAGCTAGGGTCTGCGGTTGCCGCTAGTAGTCTAGGGACAGATAGCCAGCTCGATCCAATTCTAACTGGATTGGCTCCGATCGAGTCTGCTGGATCTGGGATGATTAGCTACATTGAGGGCGATAAGTTTGCCAAATTCGTTGGCAGTACGGGAGCAAGTGCTTTAATTTTACCCATGAATGAGGTGATTCAAGCAGCAGCGATTGATCGGGGAATTGCCTGGATTGCCGCCAGTGAACCAAGATTGTTGTTTGCTCAAGTGATCAAAGTTTTCTATCAACCATTCCGACTCCCCGTGGGGATTCATCCGAGTGCGGTAGTCGAAGCAGGTGTAGAACTAGGGGAGAATGTCTCGATTGGTGCCCACGTTGTGATTCAACCTGGGGTAAAAATTGGCAATGGGGTGACAATTCATCCCAATGTGGTGATTTATCCTGATGTGGAGATTGGAGATCGATCGATTCTCCATGCCAATTGTACAATTCACGAACGGGTCAGGATCGGGGCAGGTTGTGTCATCCATAGTGGGGCAGCGATCGGCTCAGAGGGGTTTGGATTTGTGCCGACGGCTTCAGGTTGGTTCAAGATGGAACAGGCTGGTTATACGGTCTTAGAGGATGGTGTCGAGATTGGTTGCAATAGTAGTGTCGATCGACCAGCCGTCGGTGAAACCCGAATTGGGCGGGATACCAAGCTGGATAATTTAGTCCATGTGGGACATGGTTGCTTGATCGGTTCTAATTGCGCCTTGGCTGCTCAAGTGGGCTTGGCTGGTGGTGTAAAAGTCGGCAATGGTGTGCTCCTAGCTGGACAAGTCGGCGTAGCCAATCAAGTAACAATTGGCGATCGGGCAATTGCCTCGTCGAAAACAGGGATTCACCGTAATGTTGATCCAGGTGAAGTAGTTTCCGGTTATCCCGCCGTTTCGCATAAACTATGGTTGAAAACTTCAGCGATCGTTAATCGACTACCGGAGATGTATCAATTCTTTAAACGCAACCAAAGTAGTTAGCTCGATCGTGAGCAGCATTAAGTATTTGTTTATACTATCTAATTGCTATTCAACTATTTATATTCCCCTGAAAATGTTGATAGTCAAGACTTAGAACGATCTCTTGCTCGACTTTGACAAGTGGGGGATTCCCTCGGCTATATATGTAAATATAGTTATTTTGTGGATGCCATTCTTCAGGATGCGTGATAAGCTACGTCTGTATTGCAACCAGTGAGTTCGACAAAACCAGAAAATATCTATTTTCGCCGCTGGCGTAGCCTTTATCACTGGATCATCAGTTCGATCGCAGCTACCAATGTGTAACAAAAATATACGGAAACATTGACTAATTTAGTCGTTTAATCACAAAGCAAGGGAATTGGTTTTCGCAATTCTAATGTACCCAGCTTTGCGTGAAAGATATCACAAATTGCAGAATTTATTTTAAGCTACCCACACCATCCGTTCTAGCATTCATAAATTGAGATTCCAAAAATATGAACGAAACTTGGCAACTTATTAATGCTGCCATTTGCAGCAGCCAGCTCGCGCAGATCGCGGTACCAGCAGTACCCTCATCAGTAACCACCGCAGCAACAGCAGTTACCAGCCCAGTTGAAAAACTGATCTACCAGACTAGTAATACCGTCGGTGCCTTCTTACCAAGCTTGCTCGGCGCGATCGGCATTCTATTCATCGGCTGGATTATTGCCTTTGTCCTCTCAACTGTCACTAGGAATCTGCTCAAACGCACTAATTTAGACAACCGCTTGGGTAGCATGGCTACTAGTGGTTCGGCTAAATCAAACCTCAATACTGAGAAATTGGGTGGGGACATCGTATTCTGGCTAGTTTTTCTATATGCCCTTTCCGCTGCTCTTGGTGCGATTCACCTCGACGGAGCTGCTGTACCACTGACAAATGTTCTGACTCAAGTTACGGCATTTGTGCCCAAATTGATTTCAGCAGCAGTATTGGGAGCAATTGCCTGGTTGGTAGCCACAGCAGTTAAAACGATCGTGACGCGCACGGCTGGAACCATCATGCCAGCGATGTCGCGCAGAATGGCTGTAGGTGAAAACCAAGTTCTACCCAGTGAAACATTAGGCAACGCCCTGTACTGGTTTGTTTTCTTGTTTTTCCTACCGACGATCCTCGGCGTGCTTGAGCTGCAAGGGCCATTAGCACCAGTTCAAAATCTCTTAAATGAGATTCTGAGCGCACTGCCAAATATCTTTAAGGCAGGGCTGATCGGTGTTGTCGGTTGGTTTGTTGCTAAAATCGTGCGGGAATTAGCAACTAACTTATTAGCTGCGGCTGGTACAGAAAAGCTAGCTGCTAAAATTGGCTTGAATAGAGCCGCTCCAGGTCAATCCCTATCAGGCTTATTGGGCACTATTGTCTACTTGATGATTTTGATTCCTACTGCTGTAGCAGCACTGGATGCGCTCCAGATTCCAGCGATTTCCGGCCCGGCAACGGCAATGTTGCAACAAGTATTGAGTGCGATTCCTCAAATTCTGACTGCCGTAGGTATTCTAGCTGTTGCTTATGTTGTCAGTCAGTTTGTTGGTGAACTAGTCACTAATTTACTCAATGGTTTGGGCTTCAACAACATCTTCAGAATGTTGGGACTCAATACGCTGCATCAGTCTACAACTGCCGCTCCTACTACTCCTGTAGCTCCAACCACTGCTACTACTACTCGTAGTGCGATCGTGCCTGTGGTCACAAAACAGACTCCATCAGAGGTTGCTGGATTCGTTGCTCAGATTGGGGTGATGTTGGTTGCCGCAGTAGCTGCGACTGGTGTCTTGGGTATCCCCGCACTAACTGAGTTAGTTAATGGACTACTAATTATCTCTGGACAAGTATTGTCTGGGGTAGTCGTGTTTGCGATCGGTCTATACCTCGCAAATCTCGCCCAGAGAGTAGTTGCTAGCTCCGGTACACACCAATCACAAGTCCTGGGACAAATCGCTCGGTTAGCAATTATCGTCTTTGTGGGTGCGATGGCACTCCAGCAAATGGGGATTGCGGCTAGCATCGTCAACTTAGCTTTCGGTCTATTGCTCGGTGCAATTGCCGTTGCAATGGCGATTTCCTTCGGTTTGGGTGGTCGCGATGTCGCGTCCGAACAACTCCGCGATTGGATGAGCGGCTTCCGCGACAAAAGGTAGTCTTGGTTTTGTAAATTGACTTAGAAAGCCAGGAGCTAGCTATTGATGCTGGCTCCTGGCTTTTGTTTGGGCTAATCTGAACCCTAATGTTGGCTTGTCTCCTGACGGAGAGGCTCCGCCAACATCCTTCAACCCAACCTACAGCCTAACTCAGCGAGTTGAGCTAAAATAATTGTAAGTTTTAAATTTTTAGAGACAGTGGAAACTAGTACGATTAACTGTAGTGAAGCTTGTGTAGATGGGTGTATTCAGCCCGATCGATGTGCAGGCAAAGCTCACATCGAATCAGCATCCAAATTTATTAATGATACGCCCTTAGACAAAATGCACGAGATCGCTGAAGAAGCGCGACGCAAAAAAATGTCCGCGCCCCCAGTGTGGGTAATTCCTGAGTGGAATGACTAATCAACCCTGGCTCAGGATTTACAGGATTACAGGATTTTCAGGATTAAGTTGTTGGTACTAGGCTATTC
>JAJAYU010000053.1 GCA_026786125.1 Chamaesiphon sp. | reverse complement strand
GCAGTTGACCTTCCGCCTGAGCGCGAACCGCCACTTCTCGGAAAGGTTGAGTTGTCCCCGTATACTCTCTGGTTGAGGCTAGAGGTGCTGTCGCTGCGATCGCCACATCTACTGCTGTCACTTGACTTCGACCGCGATCGGTTCCACGAGACTTAGTCTGAGCATCAGCATCATCTTTGGGCACACTACAACCGGACAACGCGATCGGTAATAGACAGATCGTCAACGATCGCTTGAGTCGTAAAGTCAAAACTGAAGTAGCGTAAGCAATCATGAGAGTCAAGTGCCATAAGGATCAGGAACACAAGCGCAAAGTCCGGAGTCGCTCAGAACAATTGTTGTGAAAATATAACAATTCCTTTCAATTTACAACATCTATCAATGGGAGGATCTTTTAAACGATAAATAACCAGAAAATAGGAAAAAAGTCATGGGTAACAATAGCAAAAAGATTGGTTAGTTTGTGATCTAACCAAAGTTGCTATACCATCTTGGGAAACCCTCTAGCCGACAACATAGTCATTCCCGCTACTAGATCGCCATCTAAAATCCACTATTCACCACGCCTAAATGTATTCACAGCTCTGGAAATTCTCACGTCCACACACAATTATTGGCACTAGTTTAAGTGTAGTTGCACTTTGGACAATCGCGATCGCTACGAATCATAGTTCAATCTCATCAACTAATCCGATCCAACTGCTAGGAACTTGGATTGCGTGTTTATGTGGCAATATTTATATTGTCGGACTAAACCAACTGTATGATGTGGAGATCGATCGAGTAAACAAACCCGATCTTCCTTTGGCTAGTGGGGGTTTATCAATTACACAAGGCAAGTGGATCGTCGGACTTACAGGTATTTTAGCGATCGCAATTGCCGCATTTCTAGGTTCATGGCTACTAGCAACTGTGCTAGTCAGTTTAGTAATCGGTACTGCTTATTCTTTGCCACCAATTCGCTTTAAACAATATCCACTGTTAGCTGCCTTTTGTATTCTGACAGTAAGGGGTTGTATTGTAAATTTAGGACTATTTCTCCATTTTAATCGAGTTTTGACAGGCACAGATACTATCCCCCCCAGTATTTGGGTATTGACTCTATTTATCCTGGTATTTACAGTTGCGATTGCGATTTTCAAGGATGTACCAGATCTTGAAGGCGATCGTCAATATCAAATTCAGACATTTACCATATCACTGGGTAAATTAAATGTCTTTAAATTGACTCGATGGGCAATTACGGCCGCTTATCTCGGTACAATCCTTGCAGGGATTTGGATCGCACCAACAATTAATGTTTGGTTTCTAGTTAGTTCTCATTTAGGACTGTTAGGATTATTATGGTGGCGAAGTCAAGATATAGATCTAGAACAAAAAGAATCGATCGCTAATTTTTATCAGTTTATTTGGAAATTATTCTTTTTTGAGTATCTGCTGTTTCCGGTCGCTTGTTTTGGGAATTAGTGGATAGTGAATAGTGAATGGTGAATAGTGAATGGTGGATAGTGAATTAGTTGAACTAGGAGGATGAGTTTTGCATACACCGCATAGTGGTTATCATTGGAATGGAATAGATCGAGGCTTTTTTGAGGGATGGTATTTTCGACTGATATTACCAAAAATTAAAGAATCATTTGCTTTCATGTACTCGATCGAAGATCCATCTGGCACTAGTCCCCATAGTGGTGGGGCTGTCCAAATCCTCGGAATCGACGAACAATATCTGTCGTGTTCTTTTCCTGATCTGCACCAGTTTTGGGCGACAACAGATCGGTTGGGCTTAGGACACTGGGCTGAAACTAAATTAGCTATTCAGCCTCAATTATTATCAGTCTCAGCGTTTGATACCCAGATTGTCCGAGGTTATCAAGTTACCCCAACGCTCCATCAGGGCACATTACCAGAACAAAACTGTCGGTGGTGCTATCAAGTCCTCCCTGTTTATGGCTGGGGACAGCCCCAGCAGCTCCAGCAAGCTACCGCAGGTTGGTTATCTTATCTGCCAATCTTTGAACCAGGCTGGCAGGTGTTGATGGCGCATGGCTTGGCGACAGGTTGGATTGAGTGGCAAGGCAAACGTTATGAATTTAGCAATGCACCTGCTTATAGCGAGAAAAATTGGGGTCGTTCTTTTCCAGAAAAGTGGTTTTGGTTGAACTGCAATAGTTTTGACGAGATTGCTGGTTTGGCTGTGATAGCAGGTGGTGGGCGACGCAAGGTATTGTGGACGACGGAAGAAGTCGCGATGATTGGGATTCACTATCGCGGCAGATTTTATGAATTTGTGCCGTGGAATTCTCAGCTTAGTTGGCAAATTCAACCCTGGGGCGAATGGCGACTTCAGGCAACTAATGGGGATGTTCAGGTAACGCTCATTGGTACTACCGATGGTGCAGGTACGATGGTTAGCACCCCAACCGAGCAGGGATTGGTGATGTGTTGTCGAGATACGCTTAAGGGCTTGCTGTTGATCGATCTTCAGACTCTTCAAGGCGAGATCATTGTTCAGGCACATAGCCATCTGGCTGGCTTAGAAGTTGGCGGCACTGGCTGGGATCGAGCTTGGGTCAAATAGGGGTTGAGCCGATATATGTGTAAAGTTGTGCCACTTCGATGGAAACGCTCACTCTGGATAGATTTCTAAATTGTCATTTTTCATGGATTTGATATCTGCTGATAGTCAATCTCTAATAGCTCTCAATTACATTAAAAAAATCATCAGTAGTGACAATTGGACACGAAAAATCATCTTTCAAAACCAGTAAATCGCGGTCGCCAGTGACTAAGTAATCAGCCTCACCAACCAGATCCAAAGCTAAAAAAGGGACATCAAACGGGTCGCGACATTCAGGAGTGACAGGTAAAAGATCGGGCATCACCACAGATTCACAAAACAGTAAGTAATCCGATAGTAAATCTTCTCGCTCGGTTGGAGTAAGTTTAAATTTAGGATAAGCCAGCACTCGAATTAACTCAGTAGTTGTCACTTTAGAAACTAGCGGTGTAAAAGAACAGGATTGCCAAGCAACGCGCAGCCTAGCTATTTTGCCCCCAAATACCAAAGCCGAAATTAAGATATTAGTGTCGATGACAACGCGCGGGCAAAAAGTCATGACTGACGCGACCAATCTACAGCATCAGCAACATCCTGCTCGTTAATTCCTAGCTCGGCAAGTTTAGCGCGAACGGCATCAGCCCGTTGAATCTTGACCGGAGTAAGAATAATCTGTTGACCTTCTACAGTCACCTCAAAGTACTCAGTTTCGCCGATCTCACGAGTAATACTTTTAGGCAGAGTAAGCTGATTTTTCGAGGTTAACTTGGCGATCGTCATAAGTCTTTCAATTAGATAGTATGTAATGAAGTAAGATTTCCTTACTTTATTACATAATAGTCTACCGAGCCGTTGGCGAGGAAATGGAAAGTATCGCATCTCAATACCCCATAAGCCACGATTACCCTACGGGAAAGCTCCGCGAACAATCAGTACTTACACCCTTCCCACCCAAGAAATGGACAGTATTGATTCACTGTCTTGAAAAGGTGCTCTACTTGCGGCTCACTTTTGGACGGGTTCCCCGTCAAAGAAAGTGAGACAAGACAGGGGAAACCCCAAGACCGCACTTTTCGCCATTCACCATTCACACTTCTCCTTGCGGAGAGGCTATTGCTAGGGCAAACGCTCCGCTACCGCCAACGGCTACGCTCTGTGAAGGCAGACGCTACGCGAACAGTGCAAGCCATTCACCATTCACATCTACACTAAATGTCTAATTTTTCACTAGGAAGGGAGTAGGTTAGCTACCAGAATCGCTGGTGTCAAAAATCCCATCCTTTGAAGGTGGGGTGGGTAGATCGTCGCACCCACACTCATCTTCTAACCCAATGGTAGAAAATCGCGTTAAATTAGTAAGATGTGAAGCCTGTCAAAATAGACTTCCGCCTTTGTCTCCGCGCTCACTTCACCGCCCGAATAATTGGCATTTCTGACACCATGCTGCGAATCATCACTCAGCAGACTGACGCACAACAAGAGTTGCAGCGAATCAGTGCCCGTACTCACGACGATGCGATCGTCCATAAAGAAGCTACTGTCAACGAGATTGTCCAAACAGTCAGGCGACAGGGCGACAAAGCTTTGTTGCATTATACGGCCGAATTTGATCGTCAAACTCTGACAGTTGATCGGTTGCGGGTAAGTGGTGCCGAATTGGATGCTGCGTATCAACAGGTATCGAAAGAATTGCTCAAAGCGATCGAACTTGCTGCCGCCAATATTGAAGCTTTTCACCGTCAACGGGTGCCCAAATCTTGGGTGACATTTGGGGCTGATGATGTCGTCCTGGGCAAACGCTACAATCCAGTCGATCGAGCAGGTATTTATGTGCCTGGAGGACGGGCTTGTTACCCCAGCACGGTACTGATGAATGCAATTCCCGCAAAAGTGGCAGGCGTACCCCAGATCGCGATGGTGACTCCACCAGGGCCAGATAAGACGCTCAATCCGGCCGTCCTCGTTGCGGCTCAAGTTGCCGGAGTCGAAGAAATCTATCGGGTGGGTGGTGCTCAATCGATCGCTGCTCTAGCTTATGGTACAGATACGATTGCTAAAGTTGACGTGATTACTGGGCCTGGGAATATCTACGTCACCCTCGCTAAAAAATTAGTCTATGGTACAGTCGGGATTGACTCACTAGCAGGGCCATCTGAAGTCTTAATTATCGCCGATCGATCGGCCAATCCCGTCCATGTAGCGGCAGATCTCTTAGCCCAAGCGGAACACGATCCGATGGCGGCATCGATTCTGATTACCACCGATGCTGACCTCGCCACTGCCGTCCAAACTGCTGTCGAACAACAGCTTCAGGATCATCCCCGCAAGACTTTGACCGAGAAATCGATCGCCCATTATGGTCTAATTATCGTAGTTGAAACTCTGGACATTGCGATCAAATTATCCAATCAATTTGCGCCCGAACACCTCGAACTCAATACTAGCGATCCGTGGGCATTGATCGATCGAATTCGTCATGCAGGGGCGATCTTCTTGGGCAATTCTACCCCAGAAGTGATCGGCGATTATCTCGCTGGCCCCAATCATACTCTCCCCACTTCTGGCGCGGCGCGTTATGCCTCAGCTTTGGGCGTAGAGACATTTATGAAGCACTCTAGCCTGATCCAATATTCGCCCACAGCTTTGAACAAAGTCGGTAATGCTGTCGCCGCGCTGACAGCAGCGGAAGGATTATTCTCACACGGCGAGTCTGTCAGACTACGGCTAAAGGATTCACCATAAAAATCAAAAAGTAGGGGCAATTCATGAATTGCCCCTACTTTTTGATTTTTTGGCAGTGCAGATTGTTTACTGCTATGCTTCTTCTGAAGAGTCGGGCAACTCCACCGTCGGCGATGGTGAACGTTTAATTGGTGCCGCTGGCTTCGGTCGATCCACCGCAGACTTCGGATCCTGTTCCTCCCACGGCTTCTTAAACGGTGTTTTGCTACCAGAGCCACCTGGAGGTCTACTGCCACCTTTATGGGGCAATTTAGCCCGCAGTGGCGCAACATATTGACCACTGCGGATCTCTAGATCGTTATCGACTCTGACTACATCAAAGTCCCAAAAATTACCCACCAACTTCTGGGCCAGATCCCCAACCAAGCGGATCTTGAAATATCGTTCTTCTTCGGTCTTCTTCTTGGGTGCTTGGCGAATTTTGACAAAGATTTCTCGCGTCTCGCGAGACTGATAGATGACTTCACCGCGAATGGAGAAATAACTACTGGGAATACCCAATGTTTCGATCGAAGGGATCGGCATCACATCTGCTGGTGCTTTGCTCTGTTCCTCAGCTTCAGCGAGATCGAGAGGCTTAATTACCAGTTGGGGATCCCAGATTCCCATAATCTGCGCGTGGAGCTTATTATCCTCCTTTCTAATCCGAGGATAAACCACCCACAGATGGGACTGTTCTAGATCTAAATGATTTTTGATCAGGCTCATAATTCGGCCGAGGATCACAGCATCAATTTCTGTCCCATCATCAGCCAAGATCATCCCCTGATTGAATTCTTCGATCGACGGCACATATTTACCTAAAATCAAGCCAATCGCTCGATACTGAAGCGGTTCACTCGCTGGCGGAATTGGGGTATTTCCCGTCAGTTGCAGCATTGGCGGCAATGGTGGATAGTCTGCTGGATCTGGCCTTTTTGGTTTTTTAACTGGCTTGGCAGGTCTAGCGGCAGCTTCTGGGTGAGATGGTGGCTGATTGGGTGGGTGAGATGGCGGCTGATTGGGTGGGAATTGTGCAAAGCTCATAGAAAATTCCTTCGGACGGAGTCAAATTTTTCGATCTCCCTCTCATGGTAATCGGGATTTTGGCGACGAGATTGTCGGTACTAAACCAACTTAGCAGATTGTGAATCCGGCTATTAGTAGATCGTTCCCAAATCTTACCCTCAAACTACTATGCAAACAGTTAGCTCGATGTATAATGGCTAACTTTGATGACATTTACTTGCATAATTATTGATACCAGCCTATTTTAGCAATTTCTGGTCACATCCTAAAATCAATTTCAAAATTACACTATCTTCCATCTCCCACACTCCCCATGAATTTCCAATCCGTCGTCGCTACTCTCAATCAATTCTGGAGCGCACAAGGCTGTGCGATCGTCCAATCCTACGATACTGAAAAAGGTGCTGCCACCAAAAGTCATCATACCTTCCTGAGATCGATCGGCCCCGAACCCTGGTCTGTGGCTTATATCGAACCCTGCCGTCGGCCTGGTGATGGACGCTATGGCAACAATCCCAACCGTTATCAGCACTACTATCAGTACCAAGTGCTAATTAAGCCCTCTCCCGATAATATTCAGGACATCTATCTAGACTCGCTCCGTGCTGTCGGGATCAAGCCTGAAGATCACGATATTCGGTTTGTCGAAGATAACTGGGAAGACGCAGCAATGGGTGCGTGGGGCGTGGGTTGGGAAGTATGGCTAGATGGGATGGAAGTCACTCAGTTTACCTACTTCCAGCAATGCGGGGGGATTGATTGCCGCCCAGTCTCGATCGAGATTACCTATGGCTTGGAGCGGTTGTGTATGTATCTACAAGGGGTAGATTCGATCGCCAATATTCAGTGGAATGACTCCCTCACCTATGCGGACATCTATCTTCAGTCAGAAATCGAACAATCTACCTACAATTTTGAAGCATCCAATCCAGAACTATTATTTACGCTCTTTAATCTCTACCAACAAGAAGCGGAACAACTGATTGCGCGGGAATTGGTGATGCCGAGTTTGGATTATGTGCTCAAATGCTCTCACACGTTCAATATGCTAGATGCACGAGGCGTAATTTCCGTGACGGAACGCACGCGCTACATCGGGAAAGTACGCAGTTTAGCCAGACAAGTTGCTCATCTTTACCTAGCACAGCGCGAAAAACTAGGCTTCCCCCTCTTGGCTAAATCCGCTGTCGTTGTCTAATTGATAGTTGAAACCCTATTTGGTGGGCGATGCCCACCTTACGGCTCTACTAATAAATTAGCTATCAATTATCAATTATCAATTATCAGCTAATTAAACCTAGTCTTCATGGTCGTCAAAAGGATCGGAGAGTTGTTTCGATGGCGAGCCAAACGAAAGATATAAACCATAGGCAGTGGTCAGGACTACCATCACGCCCAATGTAATGCTCAGAATTGTTGAATCTTCCACGATCAATCTACCTACTGGGATGTTACTACCTCTCTAATAGTACTGAATTTTACAAATATTTACCAAAATCTCAGAATAATATGCAGATGAACAGGGTTTCAGCATCGATGAACTAGTCCACGAAATCAGCTCCTCATAACAGAATAGGATCGGTTATCAAAAACGAGGATTTTCTTTGCTAGACTTAAGGATGTGGATTGTTTCCACACCAAAATATATTATCCACTTAACATTGTTGGTGACACATGGCACAGCGCACTAAATTAGGCGATATTCTCAGACCTTTGAATGCTGAATATGGTAAAGTCGTCCCTGGGTGGGGCACTACTCCAGTAATGGGCGTATTTATGGTGCTATTCGCGGTCTTTTTACTAATCATTCTCCAAATCTACAACAACTCTCTCGTGCTCGATAGTTTTTCTGTTGACTGGAGCGGTGGCGGACAATAGGCGCAGTTGTAACTGGCGATTGGGTTTGGGATTAGAGATATGAGCTTTACCTCACACCCGATCGATAGCCACTGTAAGTTTAATTGATAGTTGTTGGCGGAGCCTTTCCGTCGGAAAATAATTGATAGTTGATAGTTAAAGGAAGAAGATTATGAATTTTTTTGGGATCGGTTTACCGGAAACTATCGCGATCGCTGTTGTCGTATTATTGGTGTTTGGCCCCAAGAAGTTACCAGAAATTGGCAAGAGTTTAGGTAAGGCTCTCAAAGGTTTTCAAGAAGCATCAAATGACTTTCAGTCTGAGTTTAAGAAAGAAGTAGACGCGATCGAGTCTGTAGTCAAAACTTCTGGTCAAATCGAGCCTGCTGATGCGATCGAACATAAATCAGATACCAATTCGTAGATATAGCAACCGCCAAGGCTATTAGGACAGCACAACGATTAAAATCGTCGCTAGTGTTGCACAGTCCGCGTAGGCGGACTGAGATCTAGAGTGTCCTAACCGATGTGGCTATTGCTATACAAGAAAGCAATTTCTTAGCACGATGATATACCCTCATTAAAAAACCCAACATCTTTTTGATGTTGGGTTTTTTAAAATAAGACCGAGTTAAAACCTACACAGGTGATAAGGTCCGACGTTTGCTGACCATTTGGAAGGTTTCGATGATGTCACCTTGCTCCCAGCCATTGAACTTATCTAAGCGGATACCGCATTCAAAGCCAGCATTAACTTCGCGCACGTCATCTTTGATCCGTTTGAGGGAATCGAGTGTACCTGTGAAGACCACTTGATTTTTGCGTAGAACGCGGATGCTACAGTTCCGCAGAGCCTTGCCTGAGAGGACATAACATCCGGCGATGTTGCCACGTCCGGCTTGGAATACGGCACGAACTTCGACTTGACCGAGGGGTTCTTCGACTTGTTCGGGGTCGAGG
>JAJAYU010000052.1 GCA_026786125.1 Chamaesiphon sp. | reverse complement strand
CCCTTCCGCCATTGCTTCGAGCAAAGCTGATTGCGTTTTCGGCGGAGTCCGGTTGATCTCATCGGCGAGCAATATTTGGGTAAAAACTGGCCCCTTTTTGAGAATGAATTCTTGATTTTTTAGATCGAATATATTTGTACCCAAAATATCTGCTGGCAAAATATCTGGTGTAAGTTGAATCCGTTTGAAGTCGGCTTGAATTAGTTGTGATAGTACTTTAACCATCATCGTTTTACCTGTTCCAGGTACACCTTCTAAAATAACGTGCCCACCAGTTAATAATGCGATTAAAAGTTGATTAGTTGTTTCCTCTTGCCCGAAGACAACTGATTGTAATGCGCTACCAAGTCGTTGGAAAATTGCGTGAGTTTCAGTCATTGAATTAGTGAATGGTGGATAGTGGATAGTGAATTAGATAGTTGGCACCATAGATTATTCGCGTCTATTTATTAGGTGAGAAAGAAGTGTTTCATTTAGTGCTGAAGCCTAAAGCCTAAAATCTAAATCCTAAAGTCTAAGTCCCAATTGTCGATCAATCTCGCGAATTTTTGTCAGCCAGATCATTAATTCATTCGCTGTAAGGCGACGTGCTTCCGCTGTTAATTGTAGGACAGATCGGAGATCGTCTGTGGGCAATTGGGTTTGATTTTCCCATGCGGTAATTAATGCTTGTGATTCTACCAGTCGTTCTTTGCCCAAACCTAGTTTTTGTTGCCAGGATAATTGCTCGGCTTTGCCAATATTTTGAAGCACAAACTCACTACTATTAGCTTGGCGGAGTACTCCTCCTAATGCCTGAATATATGCTTCACTATTATCAACTTCTGGTGGTTTGGGAATCACGACTTTACCAAATCGTCGATTTTGTTGCCATGCTAATACTAGTATTCCCAATAAAAGATTGATAAATACAACAATGAGTGGGGTAGATGCTAAGTAACTTAAAGTATCATTATTATCACTACTTTGATCATCTGTTTTAACATCGCCTGTTTTTGGATCGATTACTGGCTTGCGATCGGTATATCCGTGAATATATTCATCTACTAAGATCTGTTGACGATCTTTAGTAACAAGTTCACTTAATAAATCATGATTAGGCTGAAAATCTTGATAAGCATTAGCAGCTATATAGGGTGTTGTGGCAATCATAATTCTGCCTTTAGCCAATTTAAATTGGATAATCACACTACCCGATCGATCTTGCAGAATTGCCACTCGATCTGCATCTTTGAGGAATTTATTCCTATTTATATTAGATCTAAATCTTCGACTAGTCTCAATTCTAATCTTGCCTTGAGGACTTTCTAAATCCTGTTGAAAGGGTATATCCTCTGCTGGTGCATCAACACCTAAAATTATCAATGTGTTCCCTTTAATCACCCATTCTTGCTGTTGATTCGTGATTAATAATTTTTCTAATTGGGGCTGAACTTGTAGCAGTGTTACTCCTTGCTCATATTCAGGTGATTGGGCGAGTTTGGGAAATGATTTTTGCCAGCGATTGATTTTCACACCTCGATCAATCATCATTTGATACCAGTGACTGTAGCCATTCGCAGCATTACTATAGCTCGATCCGACTAGTCTACTATCACCACCCATCGCACTAATTACGGTTATTAAAACAATCACAACTAGTACGAGTAGCCCCAATTGCCAATACTGCTTCAATAACTTCTTAAAATCTGTCATAAATAACTAAGTATCTACCAATCTAATCACGATCTACTACTCACGAACTCTGCTACTTATCGCCAACTGATCCTCAATTTGTCGATAAGCTTGTTGGCACCTGTCGAAATCTGCAAGCTCAATTTGCTTATTGCCGAAGTGCAGTTGCTCGTGGATTGACACCAATATTTCACCAATATCAATAATTGGGACTGTGCGTAATAACTGAAGATACTCTCGATCTGTCCGACTAAACTGATGTGGAATCAGGCTTGCATCATTCAACCGCTGCAACATCGCGAGGTATAACCATCGACTCGCTTGAGTATAATCTCGATCCCGCTGAAACTGTTGAGACTTATTTAGCAATTCTACCACTGTATATGCTGGAACTGAAACCACATCTAGCAATGATTTTGACTGATTATTTCGTTCGATCCACTTTTGGAGATAAGGATAAATAACTCGGTACCCAAACCAAATAATTAATCCCGCTAAAATAAGCCAAGTAAGTCGCACTAATAATGCACCCAGCCACGGGGGAAATATATCAAGCTGTAAATCTTGATCGTTCGATCTTAACTTCACCTCAATCCATTCACCTAATTGCTGCTGAAGTTGCTCCAACTGCCATCGCCAACTCGTTTTTTCAGTAGAAATAGACATGTGAATTAGTGGATGGTGGATGGTGAATGGTGAATAGATCTGTAGGTTGGGTTGAAGAATGTTGGCGTTAGCGGAGCGTTTGCCCCAGCAATAGCCTCTCCTTCAGGAGACAACCCAACGAACCCTATCTACTTCTCAAATATTTATACACTTTAGTCAGATGACAAGTTCACCCAATCTTTAAATAATTGCTGCTGAAGATCGGTTGGATGTTCTATTTGATCCAGTTGATATCGATCGGGTTGTGATGGGGCTAAGATTATTGGTACTGTGATTAATCGATCGCCATGAAAGATTGTCAGTTCAAGTTGCTGTCCCACCTGATATGATTTAAGTCGATCGGTTAGTTTATCAGCACTGACTTTAAATCCATCGATCGCTAGTAGCTCGTCACCAGCATCGACTCCCGCCAGTTGTGCGGGAGAATTGCTCGCGACTGATTTAATCATCTCTTTACCATGTTCGCTTTTGACGATGATGCCTAGTGTTGGGATATTATTAGTGTTTACAGATTTTAGCTCAATGCCGACAGTAGCTAAGTAATCATTGAACGGTAACTCTTCTACCCCATGAATGTATCGATCGTAAAATTCGGTCAAATCTTGATTAGCGATTGATTCGATGATCTGTTGGAGTTGAGTTTCGGTAAAACCAATTTCTGTTTTACCAAACTGTTCCCACATCGCCACTAATACATCATCAAAAGATTTATTTCCCTGAGTTTGATCGCGAATCAATAAGTCTAGCAATAATGTTACCATCTCTCCTTTAAGATAGTAAGAAATTTGGGAATTAGAACTATTAGGATCAGGACGATATAGCTTGATCCAAGCATCAAAACTCGACTCACTGAGCGGCTGGACTAGTCTACCTGGAGTCGTCATAAACCTGGTAATCTCTTTACTCAGTTCAGCCAAAAATTACTGCTGATCATAAATGCCTGCACGTCTGGGAATTAATAAATCGTAATAGCTAGTGGTACCTTCACTAAACCATAATGAGCGAGTATAATTTTCCCGCTCGTAATCAAATTTTTCTAGCGCAGCAGGGCGAATTCTTTTGATATTCCAGAGATGGAAAAATTCATGGGCAACTAGCTGCATAAACCGATTGTGTTTCTCTCCAGCTTGGAAACTAAAGCGGGGATATAACAGTGAGCAGCAATTTTTATGTTCTAAGCCACCGCCACCACTAGGTGATAGATGTAATAAGAAAATATATTGTTCGTATGGCAACCCTCCAAATATTTTAGCTTCAACTTCGATGATTTTTTTGATGTCATCGATCGCCAGTTGTGGATCGAGATTTCCTTCACCCCAGATAACTAATTGGTGAGATTTATCTAATACATTAAAATCATAAATTTGCTGACAGCCAATTTCAAATGGACTGTCTACTAATGTATCAAAATCAGTCGCTAAAAAAGTGTGTGGACTAATTTCTGGCAATGGAGTTGTAACTCTCCAGCTCGGATCGGGCGGGACAATGGTAATCTTGATCGGACAATGCTCGTATTCAGGCACATAAAAACACAGTGCCGCTGGGTTAAAATATCCGTGAGTAGCATCTAAATGATTTGTTCGCACAGTTAGTTCATTCGCGAACATCCGATAGTTGATTATAATGTTATTGTGATGATTAGTTTGAATTTGCCAATGATGTTTGGCAAATTTTGTTGTGGCTAATCGATCGCCTCGATCGCCTACTGCAATAAAATCTTGTAATTGCTTGGCATATTCTCGCACTAAATAGGATCCAGGTGTCCAGACGGGCATTTTGAGATTTAGCAATTCCCCAGACCAATTACACACTGTCAATTTGATCTCAAATAGATGTGTTTGTGGCTGCGGCATCGCTATTTCATAAACTAGCTTTGGCAGACAATCTTGAACTATGGTTGGAGCGATGACTGTAGATTGTGTCATGGAGTAAAAGGAATTTATAATTATTTGATTAACTTGGATATAAATTAAACTATGATATTGTCAGTCAATCCTAGTTGAATATTAATCACATCAGGACGATCATTATTAGTTCTAAAAATTCGATCCCACCAATTCAGGATACTACCATAATTAGAATTGGTTTCTGTAACTATTTGCGAATGATGAATTCGATGGAGATTGGGAGTGATAATCACCAGTCCTAATAGTTGATCTATCGATTTAGGTATCGCTAAATTACTATGATGTAGAGCGACAACAACGATAAACATTAACTCATAAATCAACACATAATCGCTCGATATTCCCAGCAACCAAATCAAGAGTAGTTTGGGAATACTTGAACTAATAATCTCGATCGGGTGAAATCTATACGCTGTAGATACATTCATTGATCGATCAGTATGATGTAAACGATGAAATTTCCAAGCTAATGGCAACCGATGCATTGATCGATGCCAAAAATACATGTAAAGATCGATAATTAGGCAGGATAAGATGCCCGCAATCACGGGATTTGGAATCATGGCAACCAGCCTGAACTCAAGCTGTGGCAGCACTACAAACTGAGTGATCCCGATCGTCCAAATACTAGCCAAAATCGAATTAATCGCCCCCAAGCCAAAATTAGCCGCAACCCGCGATCCCAGAGAGTTCTGAAACCGAAAAAATGGAAACTTATTTTCCAGAATTAGCAGACTGGCGACTGTAGTAATAAGAAGAACTAACTTAACTGTCATTGAGTGGCTACAACTGCTCACTAGAGTTAGAATTAGATTCTAACGTGTTTTGAAATTCAGCTTGCTGGGTAGTAGTGATGAAACAAAGAATTTGCCTTAGCCTTTGTGTATTGGCGACGGTTCTAATGACTGCTTGTGGACAAAAAAGTCAGCCACCGACGGCTGTAGTTACGCCGATTCCCACCCCCACTTCCGTTACACCACCAGTCACGACTACCCAGCCAACATCAACAGTAGCAGCTTCACCTGTGCCAGTGAAGATTCCCAAGCAGGAAACATCAGCAGAAACATCCACGCCGATAATTTCAGCCCTACCGAAATCCCTTTACCCCGAACCAGCTCCTGTCCAAATTCCACTAATTCCAGATCCGAATAAAATCGCAGCTAATCCCAAACCAGATCCACTTTCCAAACTTAAAATCCCTACAAATCCAGCACAGCAAATTACCCCTGTGGGAATTGGTAATGCGAAAATTGGGATGAGTCTCAAGGAACTCAAAGAGCAAATGGGGCAGGGATTTCAGTTCCCCATTAAATCTAGCTTTATTGAAGGATTTGATGCGATCGCTGTGACTAAAGCAGGCGCGGTACAATATTATATTCCCTATCCCGCTGGCACCCAATTTACCGATGCAGATAAAATCCAGCATCTGATGACTGACAACCCCAACTACCGCACAGAGCAAGGCGTTGGTCCAGGTACATCGATTCAACAAGCTACTATAGTCTATGGTGGTGCAACTCTCTCCCTCAGCAAGGAAAATGAATCGCGAGAATTCATTAACTTTACTCAACACCCCAACGGTTTAGCATTTCGCCCCAAACCAGTCGGAAATCATAACTTTGCTGGAGACTATCCCGAAAGTAACGACGATTATCTTAAAACTCAAAAGTACGATAATAAAGCCGCTATCGGTCAGATTACTGTCTCCTGTACGGAGAGTCAGTGTGAGCAGAGTAATTAATTAGTTGATAATTGATAGTTGATAATTGATAGTGCAAGTTAGATTGCGATCACAACTATTTGCTCCCAACTCTTAACGGAAAGAAGGGATCTAAGTCGCCTGCCGATAACCTAGCTATTTGCCTATGTCAAGACTCCGCCAACAATTATCAATTATCAATTATCAATTATCAATTAATTAACTTATGACCCCTCTCCGCGTTGGCATTGCTGGACCTGTTGGTTCGGGTAAAACAGCACTACTCGATGGATTGTGCAAACAATTGCGCGATCGATATCAATTGGCGGTAGTCACCAATGATATCTATACTCAAGAAGATGCTCAATTTTTAGTCAGGAGCAAAGCACTAGAATCGGAGCGAATTGTCGGTGTCGAAACGGGTGGTTGTCCCCATACTGCAATTCGGGAAGATGCTTCGATGAATATTGCGGCCATCGAACAACTAGAACAAAAATTTACGGATCTAGATATCGTCTTTCTCGAAAGTGGTGGCGACAATCTGGCGGCGACTTTTAGCCCGGAACTAGTAGATGTAACTATCTACACGATCGATGTCGCAGGTGGTGATAAGATCCCCCGCAAGGGTGGTCCAGGCATTACCAAATCAGATTTATTAGTAATTAATAAGATCGACCTTGCCGAGCATGTGGGAGCCGATCTAGACGTGATGAAGCGAGACAGTATCAAGATGCGCGGCAATAAACCGTTTATTTTTACCAATCTCAAAACTGGTAAGGGTTTAGCTGAAGTTGTTAAGTTCGTGACCAAGTATGTTGTAGGTGATAAGTAGCTGATTTATCGTCAACGTTTAGATCAAAAAGCCTTAGCGATCGCTAAGGCTTTAATTATACTAACAACTAGTGTTGGGTACTGTGTTTCTGTATTGATAGACAGATTTTAAGCTGGGGATTTAATTCCCCATCTGAGCATTTTCCCTAAAGCTTAAAGCCTAAAGCCTAAATCCCAAAGCCTAATTTAGCTATCTTGAACCAAGTGAATATGCTTGTAACCTAGTTTGATGCTAAAAGTATCGCCCTCTTTTAAGCCCATTTCTTTGGTGTAAGCAGCTCCAATCAACAGTTGACCATTTTTGTGAACCGTTGCTTTATAAGTCGCAGTTTTACCACGATTGTCTCTACTGGTTTCATCTAGTTTGACACCTTTAGCGGTGAGCACAGCATCATAAAATCCAGATAGATCGGTGCGGGTAACACCTGCTTTGGTAGTTTTGATATAGCCACACTGAGTAGCTGTTTCACGCTTGGCAAGATGCGAAAGTTCTTTGACTTTTTGAAGCAAAGCCTTCCCAGTAAGTGGGGTAGTAGATGGAGTTAGTTCTGTTGCAGAATCGACTTTAGACATGGTTGGATTAATGGATACGACGGATATTTTTGGCTGAATATAAAGTTTGCTCCATATATTAGCCGTGATGAAGCTGACTTTATATTAGTCTATTATGCACGCAATTATAATCATAATTCCAATTAAGTTTAAACTTAATTGAGAAATGACCACTATCGATCTCAATTTGCACGAACTGGCGGATCTCGATCTTCAAAATCAAAGCCCCAATCTTCATCATCTGAATTTTTTGAAGCTATAGAATGACTATCAACTGGTGACTTGACTGATGATGCAGTATCAAAATCGTCAGCTCCATCTATTTCAGTGTACTCAAAATTGCCTGATTCTCGATCGTCATCAAATTCAGTTTCTACAGGCTGTTTATAAGGTGGCTGAATTAATCTAAAGTCGGCATCGTATACTTCTCTCCGAGTTTGTTCGGGTTGGCTGTCAATTTTTTGGTTACGCTGCTCTGAATAAATTGACGTGTTCTCAAACTTGGTACTACGATTAGACGATTGGCTATTTTGTTGACGGGGCGGGATCGAATCTTCCCATTCTAATTGACGATTTGAGGCTGGTTCTACTTCCCAATCATCGCTATCATTGACGATCTGTTTGGCTGAAGGTTTATTTGTAGATCGATCTGCGCTGGAAGCTGGATCTTCTACAACCGATGGAGATCGATAACTATTAAATAGGCTTTTTTTAGGTTTTGAAGTGTTGTTGTTCTGTTGTGGGGACTTTCGATCGCTGGTAGAATCTACCCGATCGGATTCAGGTACAGATGAAGTATATGTAAAAACATCTTCGTCCGATTGTTGCAATCGTGTTTGCAATTGACGAATGTTTCGCTGTAACAACCTGCGATCGATAAATATTGCTAATTGAATCAAAATACTAGAGCATAAACCCAAACCGATCGCCATTAATAACCATAGTCCGATCGGTAATATTATTGTTGGCTGACTCAGGACGATCACCGTTATTTCCGGCGACAAATTCGATCCCACTAGAGTCCCTAGTAAAATCAGCACTGGTAGAACAAGGAGGATTTTCATGGGGACTGGGAGACGAGGGGACTGGGAGACTGGGGGACGGAAGTAAACTCTAACCCCTATTCACTGTTCACTATTCACTGTTCACTATTCACTATCCACTTATTCATCAACTTTCCAACGATTGATTGGAATGCAATCGATGTCAAGTCGATCTAAGGCTCTGGCGATGACAAAATCGACTAGATCGTCGATCGATTGGGGTTTATGATACCACGCAGGGCAGGCCGGAACGATCGCGGCTCCTGCCTCTGCTAGGGCAGTGAGATTGCGAAGATGAATCAAGCTGAAGGGGGTTTCGCGGGGGACAATTACTAGTTTACGTCCTTCTTTGAGCTGGACATCGGCGGCGCGTTCGAGGAGATCACCACTTAGTCCAGCGGCTAGTTTGCCGACTGTACTCATGCTACAAGGAATAATAATCATGCCTTGGGTGCGGAAGGAGCCACTGGCGATATTTGCACCTACATCACCCCAGCGGTGACAACGGAGTTTACCCGCAGTGGATACGCCAGATTGTTCGCGCCAGAAGATTTCTTGCTCATCTGGTTCGCTGGGTAGTCTAATTTGGTCTTCGGCTTGAAATACCATATAGGTAGATCTGGATGCGACTAGTTCAATTTGGTAGTCGGCTTCGAGTAAATATTTGATCGCGCGAATGGCATAGATCAAGCCAGAGGCTCCGGTAATACCGAGGATTAGAGGTTTCAATGGTGTGGGGACTGGGGGAGAGATTAATTGTGGTTAGTTGCAAGATATCCCCGACTTCTCTAAAGAAGTCGGGGATATCTAGAACTTTTATTTTAACCTTTCTGTTGTGGTGTTATTCTTCACTTACAGGTGCAAAGTCTGCTTCCATTGGGGTGACTTCATCGGCTGCGGCGGCTTCAGCAGCGGCTGCTTCGGAGAGCATACTGGTGACGGTGACGAGATCGATTTGCTGACGATAGTAGTCTACACTCTTGACTTGGACTTCGACCCGATCGCCGAGCCGATAGGAAGTGCGATTTTTGCGTCCGACGAGACAGGCGTAACGGGGGCGAAATTCGTACCAGTCGTCTTTGAGGGAGCTAACGTGTACCAGTCCTTCGACTAAAGAATCTTCGATTTCGACGAAGAAACCGTAGGATTGCACACCAGTAATTAAGCCTTGGAAAATTTCGCCAGTGCGGGCTTTCATCTTCTCAGCTTTTTGCAATCCGGCTAGATCGTTTTCCGCATCTTGGGCGATCTTAGTTCGATCGTTGAGATGGGCAATGGAGCCAGCAATTTGGCTTTCTAGTTCTTGCTGAACTGTTGGTGTCAGGACGTTCCAGGTAATTTGACCGTGACAGCTACTACTCCCCAAATTGATGATTTCTTTGGCACGGGAGGTTTTGCGATCGCGTCCACTAGCAAATACCTCATGCAACACCCGTTGCACTAAAATATCAGGATAGCGGCGCAATGGCGAGACACAGTGAGTATAACCATTTTCGATCGCTAGTCCAAAGTGAGTACTCGGATTGCTACTATAAACAGTCGTTTTGAGTAGGGATTTGAATAGATAGTTGAGCACCTGAGGTACTGGGGAATCAGCAAATTGCAGGCTTAGACGTTGCAAATCGGCAACACTGATTTCGGTTTCGACTTCCCCTTCAAAACTCAATCCCAAATTAATTGCCAGCTTAATCGTATCATTTACCTCTACCAATTCCGGATGGTGTTGAATTGCGTAGATACCTGGTACTTGTAAAGCCTGGAGATGAACGGCGACGGCATAATTAGCCATTACCATCACGTCTGTCAATAAAGATTGGGGATCGTCGAGGAAAATCGCGCCTAATCTCCCTTCATCCACAAACGGTGCTTGCTTCTGGATGAAATCGACTTCCAAACCGCCCCTGGATCGCCGCTGCGTTCGGAAAGCTGGTGCGATCGTTTCCCAGATCGGTTTGATGATTTCGATGGCCTGGGGGTCAATATCCGTAGGTTCGCCTGCTAAAACAGTTTGAATTTGACTGGGATGGAGCAACCAATCCAGCCGAATTCGACTCGGTTGAATATTAAATTCGATTAACTCGCCCAGATCGTTGAGCGAGAGAAAGACGGACATCGCCAGCCGCTCCGCTCCAGCACTAAAGCCGCACGCCTCATGGACAGCCGCAGGTAATAAGGGAATCGTATCTTCACCTAAATATACCGCCGTACCGCGTTTTCTAGCATCTCGATCGAGTCTGTCGTCAGGGATAATATAACTAGCAACATCGGCGATATGTACACCCAATCGCCAGATCTCCCCTTCCAGTCGCTCGATGGTGAGGGCACTATCTACTGGTCCGGTTAGCTCACTCACGGCGATTGTCGGTAGGGCGGTGAGATTGACTCGCTTATCAGCGATTGGATCTTTCATACCCGTGGCAATCTTCTGTGCCGCAGCTTCTACTGCGGGACTAAAAGTTTGGTGGAGATCGTGCTTGCAGGTAACAATATCGAGATCTGCCGCTGATTCAGCCGTAGTGCCCAATACTCGCACAACTTGACCGATCGGTAAATCTTGCCCGATGGCGTGGCGGAGCACATCTACATGTACCAGATGATCGATCACATCATCAAGATTAATCTGTTCGCGACCATCATTTGCCAGACTACTATCTTCGGTCACATTTAGCTCAAACAACAACCGATCGTCCAAAGGTGTGGCGCGATAATCACCTGTTTCTAGGCGTTTGACTCTAGCCAAAACCGAAGGATTTGCCCGCTCTAGAATCAGCTTCACCGCTCCTTCTGGACTCCGCCGCCTGGTTCCCTCTTTGATCGTTTCGATCAATACTCGATCGCCATTCCAGGCATTGCTGAGATGACTTTCGCGGATATAAATATCATCCGCACTCTCCTCATCTTGGATCGCAAAGCAGAAACCCTTGCTCGAACAGCGCAGCTTTGCCTCGACAATTTGATCGGTCGGATCGCGGCGAAATTTGCCCTTTTCTTTGACTAAGATCCCAATTTTTTCGAGTAAATCTAAAGCTAGATCCAACTGCTGTACACTCGATGGTGTTTCACAACCTAGCTTCTTTTCGAGTATTTTCGGGGTAACTAATTTCTCAGTACTGACGTGGGACAGCAGTGTAGCGATCGAGAATTCCATATAGTTTAATTTACCTCCACCCAAGAACATATTCATTGATTAAGTTTGTAGTATTGCTAACTTACGACACATTCATGCGAGGATACTCTTCCCACAATTTTAGCAACAATAAGGTGTTCGGAGGCATGGGCTGGTGCGACTGGATAGATGGCGGTGGTTGCTACGCTGATTCCGCAACAGGAAGGCGATGCCAATAATGGTGCAATTGTCTAGTCGTGATTTATTTCCTAAATTATTGCATCACTAGTTTTGGCAACAGTACTCGATCTCTATCTTTATTCATATTACCCGTGAATGTCACTTCTGATACCATTCTGGCCAAAGTAGTCTAACCCAACAAAATTGGACATTTAGATGCTTCTTTATTCAGAAGCCCACGCTTTTAAGCAGATAATCAATTCGTCCGCGCAAAATTTCGACTTTGGTAATAATGGTGATTCCAATATCTATATCTGCTAAAAATTTTAACCGATTAATAACATTGGAATTGCCAGCATGAAGATGCGTTAATGTATCCGTGTCGAGTAGATACATAAATTAGATCTCTAAACTATCATCGATTTCGGAACGTTCTCTTGCTGTATAAATTGATTCTCTCAATTGAGAGAATCAATCATCATCTGCAAAGACACCTGCTTGACTGAGCAGGATTGAACTACTATTTTTAGAACACAACCACTCATCGATCGCTATCTTCAAGAATCTCCAATCACTTTCAATTTTTCGCCCAGGGATATTGCCTTTTAAGGCTTGATTGACAACTGTTTCAATTGATAATCGTAAGTAGGCTGACGTTTCTTCTAACGTTAGGACATCAGGGGTAGTAAGTCTGTCCATAATCTTGACAAATTATTGTTTACAAGTTCTTCCTATTCTACTGTTTTTCGAGCTAGGATCTGAATAATCTCCAGATAAATTCGCTCTAATTTTACGACGACGCTCTCCTAGCCAATCGATCGCATAGTGTCATTACTTAGGAGAATCATTTTGTGAAGCTGAGCATATCTCCATACGACGCGATCTGTACTATTGGGGGGTAATTCAATTTCAGCAAAAGTAATAAATTGAATTGGGATTAAATCTAGCCATCCTTTTGATGCAATTGCACCTAATAAAATTTCAGCATACCCTTCAAGGTTTTGATCAATCAGAAAAATCATTAATTCAATGCTAGTCTTTTGGCTTTTTGGGCTTGAAGTTTTTGCCATGCTACTTCTTGACCTACTGGGGCTGGAAGTGTTGCAACTCGCTCATTTAGTTCGCGATTTTGCTCTTGCCAGTAAGCCCGTAGCTCGGATGCTTCTGTTAGAATTGATTGATATTCTGACTCGACTTCTGTGCGGTGGGCGTCGATGTATTCTAATGCTATTTGCACTTGCTCTTGGCTAAGATTGAGCATGTTGGCGATAAATTTAGCTGGATATTGAGCGATCGCAAAATCCATCACATCATAGAGGCTGATTCTAGTCCCAGCGATGAATAGTCCTGCTTCGTTGCGATCGATGATGTTAGATGGAATAATCTTTTTGCATTGTTGCTGAGAGTTGATTGAGGATGTCATGATTGATATCTCGTTGGTACTCATTCCTATTATATCAACAAAGTTGGTTTGGATAAGGGTCTGTAGGGGCGGGTGTCTTGTCTCGCTGTCTTGAAGAGGTGCTCTACTTACGTCTCACCTTGCGGAGTCT
>JAJAYU010000051.1 GCA_026786125.1 Chamaesiphon sp. | reverse complement strand
TGACAGTGGATATTTCTGCCCGTGCGCCGATATTTGCACCCAGCATCCGCAACCAGGGCAATAGATAGAGGGTAGAGTATAGCGTCGGTACCATCGCCAAACTCAGCACCATCAATCGATCGATGAACCAATGCCTCAAGCCAAAACTACTATGTAATGGGTAAGTACCAGGGCGCACTTTTCTGAGTAACAAGTATTTGACGATGACTACTTGCAGACAGAATACGCCAATAAAAGAGACACTGCCCACAACGGCGCAGGGTAATACCCACCAATACCAATGGGGATTACCAATTAATTTGCACCAGAGTAGGAAACCAGGCATTGCCGCGATCGCCGGTACTAGTAATTGCCCGATCGCGCCAATAACATAGCCGATATATAATAAGATTGGTATTCCCTGTGGTGCTGGATCAGCAGGAAAATCTTGATTGTGAGTTGCCGTTTGTAACTTGGCAGGGGAACCAACCCAAGTCTCGCCTTGAGGAATTACTCGATCGTCTGAGAGATAGGATAAATCGCCGATTTCAGCCCCATCCTCTAAATGACTATTTAACCCTAAAACTGTATTTGTCCCGACACAACAGTCTTTCCCGACCGTAATCCGACCGATTTTGAGCCAGCCATCGATAATCTCACAGCCTAGTAAGCTACTATCATTGCCAATGCTACTGCGATCGCCAATACTTACTAAGTCAAAAGCTAATAAATCACTGGTACCTAAATAGACATCTTTGCCAATTTTCGCCCCCATTAAGCGATAATACCAGTTTAATAATGGCGACCCAGTTAGGAGATCTACTGGCACGAAAGATTGGACCTGACGCACCAACCAAAATCGCCAATAATAGGCACTCCACAATGGATATTGACCAGGTTTAAATCGACCGATCGCCAGCCACTTAATCGGAATACTGAGCAAAACCAAGATTGGATAAATCGTAATTACTAATGCACCCGCGATCGCACCTGCACCAATTCGACTAAAATTATCATCTGCATCGGTTAGTTCATAGTAAACAAATCCAGGGATTAGTAAGGGCAGGCTATAAACAATATACATTAGATAAATGCCAATACTCGCCCAAATAGTACTAGCTACTCTGGTTTTAGTAGTAATCGATCTGGTGGGAGAAACACAATAATCATGGATATTATTATCTCCATCTTGTGCTTGCTCTAATGCACGTTTATGCCAGCGATTCTCTAATACTTTAGCTAATTGAGCAATAGTTGGATGTTGGTAAACATCTAAAACAGCGAGATCTTGAAACTGAGGATTTTCGCGTAATTTGGACACCATCATGGCGGCGAGTAGTGAGTGTCCGCCTAGTTCGTTAAAAAAGTCATTATTGATCGAGATTCCAGCGATCCCAAAGATCGATTCCCAGGCGGTCGCAATTTCCTGTTCGACTGGATTACTAGGCGGAATACCAGTAGTTTTATGCTGTAAGTTAGCCCCAAAATTGATCGGTGCAGGCAGATTTTTGCGATCAACCTTGCCACTTGGTAAGGTTGGTAAACTATCGAGAATTTCGATACTCGCAGGTACCATATAAACGGGCAAACGCGATCGCATGGTGTCCCAGATTTCAGCCAGATCCAATTGTAGATCCTGTCGCGGCACCAGATAAGCAATTAACCTGTCTATTTCAACTACTTGTTTGACAGCGACTACCGCCGCACTTACCCCCGGACAGTGCATGATTACTGATTCGATTTCTGATAGCTCGATCCGAAATCCGCGTAATTTTACCTGTCCGTCGATTCGTCCCAAAAATTGAATTTCGCCATCCGTCGTCCAAATCCCCAAATCTCCCGTTTTATACAGCTTATCCGATGTATCGGGATCGAAGATAAACGGATTAGGAATAAATTTCTCAGCAGTTAAATCGGGACGATTGACATAACCCCGCGCCAAACAAATTCCGCCGATATGAATTTCACCTTCGACTCCAGGTGGGACGATTTCTAAGTCCTCATCGAGGATATAAACTGTAACTGTTCACGGGGGGTACGAAGTCAATGGCTTTCAAGCTTCAATTCGGTAAGAAAATGGCTAATCAGTACCAAATAATGTCGTAAAATTGTCTGAAATCCGCATTCTCTCATTACCCCCTGAACAGTTACTATAAACTTGATAAGTAGGTAAAGGTTTGCCGATCGTAATCACTCGATCCCGATCACATTCATGCCAAGTACTAACTACTGTAGCTTCCGTCGGTCCATAAGTATTAATCACCCGCCGTTTGTCGTTACACCACCGTGTCGCCAACTCCTGCGGACATTGCTCCCCACCCAAAATCAATAGCCGAATCGTGGGAACCTCCACCTCCATCATCGCTAATAAAGTGGGAACACAAGATAAGACCGTTACTTGTTGTCGAGCTAGAAAGTGGGCTAAATCGACCCCAGACCGCACTTGTTCTACTGAACCGACTACTAAAGCCGCACCTGCTGCAAACGTACACCATACCTCTTCTACCGAGGCATCAAAGGCGATCGAAAATCCCTGATAGACTCGATCTTCAGGGGTAACGTGGTAAACTTCCCGATTGACAACCTGAATATAGTTAACACTACTGCGATGTTCGATTTCTACACCCTTTGGTCTGCCTGTAGAGCCGGAAGTATAGATTACATAACTTAAATCTCGTTCGCCAACCGCTACTTGATCGCGGCTGAGTCTGATTGTTGATTCTAGAGCTAGTTCATCTTTAGAGCGATCGACACAAACAATATTTTTAACTTGAAAATCTTTCTGTTTGGCTAATTCAGTCGTAGTGACGATCGTTTGTACCGCGCAATCAGTCAAAATATAATCGATTCGATCGGCTGGGTACTCAGGATCGAGGGGGACATAAGCTCCCCCCGCTTTAAGAATTGCCAAAATTGCGATGTATAATTCTGGCGATCGAGGCAATAATAATCCCACCCTAGCACCACAAACTACACCCCGCTTCCGTAACAATTGTGCTAATTGATTCGATAAGCTCTCGACTTCACCATAGCTAATTACTTTTGACTGGTAAACAATTGCCGGATTTTGAGGCTGAATATCGACTCGATCTTCAAATAATTGGTGGAGACATCTTGCCTGACTCTTGATATCGGGGCGCAGATTGCTCGCATAGTCGTTTAAAATCATTTATCTCGGCTTATATTAATTAGCTCTAGTTTGAACTGTGATACTCGATCGATGTCTAGAGCTTGAGAAAGGGGTTTGATTTGTCTAATAAACTTACATGTCGGGATTATAGACGGTTGATATGTATAGAGTAAGAATAATTATCGATAAAATGCGACTAAAAAATATTATTAAATATTTTACCTCAGATTTGCTGATTGAGATTTAAACTTGAAAGGTTTTTGATCGATTAAATCAAAATATTTTTATCTAACACCGTTATTTAATTAGAGCGCAATAATTGAAACTACAGTCTGGCTTCGATCTCCGTCATCGATTATCGATTTCGGTTGGCAGTACATTACTTGCTGCATTATTCTTACCCCATAATTGGCGATTGCCTGTGCGATCAATTGTCGCTTGGGATATTGGCGTGACGATTTTTCTGATTTTAGCAGTGCTGATGATGAATCGATCCAGCCATCAAGTCATGCTATATCGGGCGACGATCAATAATGAGAGTCGCTGGCGGATTTTATTGGGTGTAATGATCGGTAGTGGAGTTAGTCTCCTGACAATTGTTTATATGCTCAAGGATGCCAAACAGCTTACACCGGAACTACTAACTTTACACGTTGGTTTGGCCGTGTTAACAGTGGTTTGCTCGTGGTTGTTAACACACACGATGTTTGCGCTCCACTATGCCCACGATTATTATGTATCAATAATTCGATCTCCCGATGCTCCCTCTAGCTTACGATTCCCCCAAGAAGAGCAGCCAGATTACTGGGATTTTATGTACTTCTCATTTGTGATTGGGATGACTTCTCAAGTAGCAGATGTCGAAATTAATACCCGTAAATTTCGACAGTTGTGTCTGATTCACGGGATTTTATCTTTTTTCTTTAATACGGCGATCGTGGCGATGAATATTAACCTAATTGCTGGCTTAGTATCAGGATGAGTCGATCGATATCTTTGGAAGTTCTTGACATTTAGTTGCTAAAGTCGAACCATTGCGATCGATTTTATTCGCAAATGACTAGTAGGCTAGAGCGGAAGTTAGGTTAGCAGAAGAGGAGGTTGATTAAGTGGAGGATGAGAGAGTGCCCAGACTAGCCCCAAAAGCACTGATGCTGAAAACAGAGGAGCGGGAAGAACTAAGGCAGATACTCAATCGCCATAGCACACCGCAACAAATTGCGCTCAGAGCAAAGATAGTTTTGCTGGCAGATGAAGGGAGAAATCATCATGAGATTGGACGGGAATTAGAGATTAGCCTGAAGATGGCAAGACTGTGGCGAAAAAGGTGGATGGAGGGACAGGAAAAAGAAATCCCCGTGTCCGAGCGATTATACGATGGACAGCGGAGTGGAACGCCAGCCAAGTTTGAATTAG